>CAIUDO010000608.1 GCA_903897935.1 uncultured Pseudomonadota bacterium | reverse complement strand
CCGCGAGCCGCGAGCACCCGGGTGATCGCCGCCGTCAACGTGGTCTTGCCGTGGTCAACGTGGCCGATCGTGCCGATGTTGACGTGGGGCTTGTTGCGCTCGAACTTTTCCTTGGCCATCGTCGGGCCCTCCGAAACTGGGGTCGAAGAGGGAAACTGCTGGAAGAGAGCCCATGACCGGACTTGAACCGGTGACCTCGTCCTTACCAAGGACGTGCTCTGCCAACTGAGCTACATGGGCGAAGAGTGAGCGGGAAACGGGACTCGAACCCGCGACCCTCAGCTTGGAAGGCTGATGCTCTACCAACTGAGCTATTCCCGCGTCGTCGAACGCGGCGCCGCGGCGCCGCGCGTAAGAGCTGAAAGTGGGGGGAGTTGGATTCGAACCAACGTAGGCGTGAGCCGACGGGTTTACAGCCCGTTCCCTTTGGCCTCTCGGGCATCCCCCCTTTTCTTCCTGATGTTTCAACGAGCTGAGCTGACGGTGGGACTCGAACCCGCAACCTGCTGATTACAAATCAGCTGCTCTACCGGTTGAGCTACGCCAGCGCAGCGCCGAACGACCGGCCGTCTAAGCAACGGCGCCGCGCCTGTCAAGGCGCTCCGGGCGCCGTGAACCACGGCGCATCGATCGCGCCGTCGATCTCCAGGCGGTCCACCAGGATCACCTCGGCGACCCGATCTTCGAAGTAGAACGTGACGTCGTTCGGCCAGACCAGCGGACCGTCGCTACGCGTCACACCAACGGTAAGCCGGCGATTCCCCTCCTTGGTCGCGACGGCGAGCCCAAGGAGGGCGCCCGACTCCAGGTCCACTTCGATCCCACGAACGGCGCCGACATCTTCCGACGCCGCGTAGGCGAACGTCACAACGGTTCGCCCATCCCGCGACGCGACATCGACCGCGTCTGGCACCCGCAGCGCAGGGCGGTCACGCACCAGGGTTGGGAAGCCAAAGATGAACGGCAACAAACCCTCGGGCGCGAACCAGTCGACGACCTCGCGTGTGCGGTCCGCGTCGACCTGCCGTGTACCTTCGACGTCGGTGAGCCACGCGCCATCCCCGACCACGCGTGAGACCGACGACACGCCCCCGCCTGCGCGCACGTCGACGGACAGGTACCGATCCGCCCCGCGGCGGGCGTACAGGTGACTCGTCACGAGACCGTCCGCTTGCTCGCGGCGAAACGCGAACACCACCGACCCGGCGCTCGCGAGCGCCGACGCCGCGCCGTCCCCGCCCAGCCCGTCTGCGGCGCGACGCAGCAACACGCCTACGTCGTCGCCCACGATCTCGACCCGCGACTCCGGCACCTCGGGCGCGTCCGCCCCCTCGTCGAGCGCGCCTACCTCCCCGGACCCGGCCGCAAGCGCGTCCGGCGCTTCGGACGCCGGAAGATCGACGACCACCCTTGCGAACTCGAGCAGCCGCAACCCCGTAGCGCCGGATCCGTCGTACAGGCTCGCGCTGCCGAGCTGCTCGGCGACCCGGGCCGCCGCAGCGCGGGCGGCCGCAAGCTCCGTCCCTGCGTCGACGCGCACAGCGAACCAGTCACCTGACGCGTCCTCGCCACGCACGACGCGCGGATCCGCGTCTGACGCCAAGGACCGCTTTTGGTCCCGCGCGTCGCCACGGGCGACCACGTGCGGGCCTTCGATGTAATACGCGCCGGCGCGCGCTACCGACGGGGAGGCGATCACCAGAAATACGAGGGAGAACGTTCTGATCAGGCGCATCATCGGGTGAGTCGGATCTTCATGACGGTCTTCCCACAGCCGATGGTGTCGCCGTCACGCAGGCGCGAGACCGAGACCCGGCGGCCGTTGTGGTACGTGCCGTTGGTGCTCGCGAGGTCCCGGAGGAAGATCATGTCGCGACCGAAGAGCTCGACGACTGCCTGGCGGCGACTCACCTCGACGTCGTTGAGGGGCACATCGCCCAGCCGACGCCCGATCGACACGCTCCCGCGGGTGAACCGAAAGACCCGCCCCGCGTCTTGCCCCGCGACGACCTCGATCGCGGCGTTCACACCCGGCGGCAGCCGAAGGTCCTGGCCGATCACGTCGAGCCCGGTGCGCGTCTTCTCGGCCGGACCGGGGATCTCGACCAGCTCTTCGTCGAGCAGCCACGCGATCTCGGGGCCCGTGGTCGGACGCGGCGCGTCGGCCTCGGGCGGATCCTCACCAACGTAGAGGATCATGCGGTTGGTACCGATGGAGATCTCGGATCCGGGGCTCAGCGTGGCGTCCCGGACCAACCGGCCGTCCACCGTCGTCCCGTTGGTGCTTCCAAGATCCTTGAGGAAGAACCGCCCACCCTGCATCGAGATCTGACAGTGGCGCGAGCTCACGAGCGGATCCGCGAGCAAGAGGTCGCCTTTTTTGCGGCCCACCACGAGCGTCTCGCCCTCCGCGATGCGAAGGTTCAAGCCCTCCCGAGACCCAGCTACGACCTGCAGGAACGCATGCACGATCAGGCAGTCCGCGCCGCTCGCCGAGCCTGGGCCCCGCGCGCCTGCCTGAAGTAGCGACCCGACAGCTCACGGCCGAGCGCGCGCTCGACGAGTTCGGCCGCGTCGACCGCAAGATCGAGGTCGATCCCCGTCTCGTAGCCCTGGGCGTGCAAAAGGAAGAGCAGATCTTCGGTGGCGAGGTTGCCTGACGCACCCGGCGCGTATGGGCAGCCACCGAGCCCACCGCTCGATGCGTCGAGGTGGCGGATCCCGCACTCGAGCGCGGCGAACGCGTTCGCCAACGCGGTGCCCCGGGTGTCGTGCAGGTGCAGCGCGAGCAGCTCCGGCCCCACGCCGGCCCGACCGAACGCCGCGACGACCTCCTGGACGAGCGCCGGCCAGCCCATGCCCGTGGTGTCCCCGAGGGCGAGCACGTCGGCCCCGGCGTCGAGCAGGGCGAGCCCGAGCTCTACCGTCTTCGACACGCTGACCGGGCCTTCGTACGGGCAGCCGAACACGGTCGACAAGTACGCGCGCGACCCGAGCCCCTCGGCCCGGGCGGAGCCCAGCACCTGACGAACGCCCGCGAGCGACTCCTTGACCGTGCGGTTCACGTTGCGCTGGTTGTGCGTCTCGCTCACCGACATGAACGTGGCGATGTGACCAAGACCTGCGTCTAACGCTCGCTCCAGGCCACGCTGGTTCGGAACGAGGGCCCAATACCGGACCCCATCGACCCGCGGCAAACGCGCGAGCACCTCGCTCGCGTCCGCGAGCTGCGGGATCCAACGCGGGCGAACGAACGACGTCACCTCGACGTCGCGATGCCCGGACGCGACGAGCCGTTGGATAAACGCCAGCTTATCCTCGGTCGACACGACTTCGGGCTCGTTCTGAAGGCCGTCTCGCGGCCCAACCTCGTGCACCCGAACGAACATCGCCGCTCCCGGGAAGACCCCCGCTGTGCTGGAGCCTACCCCGTAGTGCGGGTCCGGTGCCAGGGCTACGCCGCGATCCGCCGCTCGTCGATCCGCCGTTCACCGCCCGAACGACCTCGATCCGGCCTCACGCCTCTACGGCGTCGGGGGCGCCGCGCCGGCATACAAGCTGGTAATCGTCTCGGTAGGCGTCCCAGACCTCGCCGGTCGTCGGATCGACGAGCCAGCGCATCGCGCGCGCCTCGGGGACCCGAATCCGGCCCGGCGCCGCGTATTGGCGGAACACGAGGTCCCAGAACGCGCTCGTGACGCCGTGGTTGCGTCGCGGGTCCCCAAAGTGATGGAAGAAGTGATGACGGCGCAGCGCGCGCCCCACCGGACCGACCGGCGGGTGGGTGTGGAGGCGCCGATGCAACCACTCGTAGAAGGCGTACATCGTACCAAATCCGACGACGAACGCGATCCCTCCGCTGCCCGCAAACGCGGCCGCCGCGGCGCTGGCGGCGCCAAGCACAGGGCCCGCGGTGCGCACCTTCTTCGCCGTCGGCGTGAAGTACTCGCGCTCCGCGTGATGCCGCAGGTGCTCCCTCGAGAAGTCTGTGCGCCCCTTCGCTCGGTGGCCGGCGCGATCGTGGAGGAGCTGCTCGGCGAGCGTCCAGCCCACCGCCCCGAGGACGAACCAGGTCAGCACACCCGCCATGCTTCCTCCCATTCTTGCTCGACGAAGCGCCGATCGGCGCCCCAGCCCACCAGCATCGCGGTCGCGACCTCCCGACCTACCGACCGCACGTCGATCACCGTCACCGTCACGCCCCGCCGGGCGACCTTCCCCAACCGCGCCGCGCCGCTGAGCGAGGCCCACAACGAGACCGCGCGCAGCGCGCCCGGAGCGTCGCTCAACGCGCCGACGCCCGACGCCTCGTCGAACGCCCGCGCGATCCGACCGAGCAGCGCTGCGGTCGCGGCGAGCACGGGCGTTGCCGCCCCGCCGGGCAGGACTTCGCCGGGCGCGCCCACCAGGTGGTCCAGCAGGCGCGCCTCACCGGGGCAGTCCTCCGTAAAACGAAGGAACGCGGCTGACGACCGAACGACGGCCTGCAGCCCGTGCACCCCGGCCGAGGCGGCGTCGAGGCGCGCGGACAGGTCCGCGAGCACCGCGACGACCACGCCCGCGACGATCTCGTCCTTGTTGGCGAAGTGCCGGTACAACGCGGCGCTGGTGACGCCCACGGCTCGCGCGATCGCAGGGGTGCTGCACGCCTCCGGGCCGGCCTCCACCACGAGCGCGCGCGCCGCGGCGACGATCTCCGGTCGACGCACCTCCGAGCCATGTCGATGACCTGCCATGGAGCATATGTAACAGCCTATAACTTAAGCCGCAACGGTCGGCGGCTGCTGCTTTCGCGATACCGAACGTCCGGAGGTGCGCAGTGTTGGGACTTCTTTGGATGCTGGCGTGCGGCAAGGACGACCCGAACGCGGAGACCGGCCCCCTCGCCGACGCCGACGCCGACGCCGACGCCGACGCCGGCGCCGACGACGACGCACCTCGACGTCAGCGGCAACGTCGCGCAGGGCGCGTGGTCGTACCACGTGGTGCAGGGCGACGCGCCAGCACCGTCGCCTGGTGCGTCCGGCTCGGACGAGGTGGGCCCACACCCCACGACGACT
>CAIUDO010000607.1 GCA_903897935.1 uncultured Pseudomonadota bacterium | reverse complement strand
GAGGCGCCGGCGCTCCTCCGCCGGAAGGGCCGCGCGTCGTCGACCGGCCCGGGGCCGTGCCCGCGCCGGCCGTCGCGCCCGCGTTCGTTGATCGGCCCGTCGGAAGTGGTCGTAGGGGCGCGTTTCATCGCGCCCGCGCCTCGGCGATGCGTCTGCACGGGAGGCGCCGGCGCTCCTCCGCCGGAAGGGCCGCGCGTCGTCGACGCTCGTCCGGTGGGACCGCGCCGAGTCCACCTACACGCTCGTCAACATCGACGAGGTCGTGGAGATCAACCGTCTGGGGATGGAGGCCGCCTTCGCGACCACCGACCTGCCACCCGAGCTCGTTGCCCAGGTCCGGACGTCGATGCTCACGCCGGACATGGTCAACGAGACGTGGACCGCCGAGGCCCTGCTGCTGACGCAGTTCACGTGCGCGACCTCGGCGGTGGGCACGTGGACGTACCCGCAACGGGTGTTGAACCCGGTCGCGGGCGGGTTCTTGCCCGCGGTCGGCGTGATGACGGTCACCCTCGACGGCCCGAACTTGATCATCGACGAGCACCTCCAGGTCGACGACGCCCAATGGCAAGCCCACCTCGACGCCCAGCTCGTGTCGAAGCCTGCGCCGCCCGAGCTGGTAGCGGCGCTGCGGGCCTTGGTGTCGACGTCGACGAACCGCGCGACGGTGGAGATCGCGACCGGCTTGGTGACTTCGCTGGAGCGCGAGGCCTACCGCTCCTTCAACGGGGTCGTACGCCAGTCGAAGGCGTCCTATGTGGCGATCGCCGTCGAGTGAGGGTCAATCCTTACTGATGGCGGCCTCGGCCGCGTCGGCGAGGGTGCGCAGCACGGCCACCCGGGCCCACCGCTTGTCCTCCGCCGCGATGGCGGCGCGACATGCCGAGACGGACGCCCACCGCCCCGGAATGATACGGACGGCCACACGAGGAGGCGCCGCTGCTCTGGTTGTTGCTCACGGTCCTTGCTTGGGCCGAGATCCCGCCGTCCGAGCGGTTGATGCACGCGGGCCGCGTCAGCGAGGCTGCCGACGCCGCGCGGCAGGAGGTGCAGGCGGCCCCGACCGATCTCGCGGCTTGGGAGCGGTACCTCGACGCGCTTTCGGCGCTCGGGCGCACCAAGGAGGCCGTCGAGATCGCGAAGGGTGAGGTGCGGGCCCGCCCGACCGACCCGGACGCGCAGTACCTGCTCGGGCGGGCCTACCCCACGGCGAAGGAGGCACAAGCCGCCTACGAAGCCGCGCTTCGCCTCGCGCCCACCCACGCGCGGGCGAACATGGGCATGGGCGCGATCCACCGGTCCCGGTCGGCGCACGCGGAGGCGGAGGCGGCGTACCGGCGCGCGTTGGCGGTCGACCCGACGCTCGGGGAGGCCTGGGCGGGGCTCGCGGCGGCGCTGGTCGCCCAGCAGCGGGTGCCCGAGGCGCTCGACGCCGGGCGCAAGGCGATGGTGGCCCTGCCCGACGAGGCAGAGGGCTACCTGACCGTCGCGTTGTTGTCGCCCAAAGAGGCGCTCCTCGTGCTGCAAGAGGCCCGCAAGCGCATGCCGTACGACGCGCGCATCCACGAGCGGCTCGGTGAGCTGATGCTGGCCGCGGGCGAAGGCGCAGCGGCGATGTCGGAGGCGAAGGCGGCGCTCGCGATCGACCCCACGCGCTTCGACGCTCGGATGATCGCCAGCTACGCGTTCGACATGGCGCGGGGCGCGATCGACCCGGCCGGCTACCACGAGTTGGTCGCGCTGCGGCAGAAGCTGCGCGAGGCCCCCGCTGACACCGAGGCGAAGCTGTCGTCGGTGGTGCAGCGGTACCCCGACGCGGTGGTGGCCCGGGTCGCGCGCGCGGAGGCGCAAGGCCTGCAAGGCGACGCCGCGGGCATGGCGGCCGACCTCGAGGTGGCGCGGACGCTCGACCCTGCCAGCGCCGACGTCGCGGCGGCGTACGGGCTGGTGCTCGCCGACCTCGGGCGCCCGGCCGAGGCGCGCGCTCCGCTCGCCCAGGCGCTGTCCGCGCGGCCTGGAGACCGCGGACTCACGCTGGCGCTCGCGAAAGCGGAGCTCGCGAGCGGCGACGCGGCGGCGGCTCGGGACCGGCTCGCGCGGCTCGCGGCGTCCCGCCCGTCCGACGTCGAGGTGATCCTGGCGTACGCGGGGGCGATGGCCGCAGTCAAAGACAGCGACGGCGCCTACCGGTACCTGTCGGGCGCGGTCCGGAAGGTGTCCGACGCCCGCGTGGTGCTCGCGCTCGCGGCCGCGGCCCGCGACATTGGCAAGTTCGACGAAGCGGCGTCGTTGGTCGACGAGCTGGCGCGCCAGAGCGGCGAGGAGCGGTTGCACGCGGTGGCCGAGCAGCTTCGGGCGCAAGGAGCCGCTGCCGCCGCCGCGCCGTGAGCGCCGCTCCTCCGTGGAAGGGCAGGTGATCCGCCCGGAGTGTATCGAGCGAGATGAGCGGAACGTTCGGCGCATCGCCCTCGCTCAGCAGCCAGCGGCAGCCGGCCAGCGCGAGCATCGAGGGGGACCTCCGCGGGCGGCCGCCTAATCCCCCGCGCTGGCCGCGTCGGGCCGCGGCCCCTCCGCCGACAGCGCGTCGGCCGGCACCCAGATCCACCCCTCTGTGACCGAGGCGCCGTGCGGAGGCCCGACCACCGCGTCGGGCGACCGCGCGCAGAGCGCCGCCAGCCCCGCGCACAGGAGCGCGTCCAGCACATCATCGTGGGGGTCCGGGCCCAGGCCTGACCGCAGCGGGCCGACCAGCGCCTCGACCGCCGCCGAGCGCCGGCAGGGGGTCGGGTAGGCCTCAAAAGCCGCCAGCGCCACGCCGCCGAGCCCCCCCGTCCACCAACCGGGGCGGCGCGGCGCCAGACCGAGGCTGCCGAGCAGCACGAGGCCCTTGGTCGATTGGCTGCCGATGAGGTCCTGCACCGGCGACAGCGGGCGCAGGCCCCGCGCGCACAGGTAGCGCTCGGTCTCGCGCATCACCAGAGAGTTCTCGGCCTTGGTGCTCGGGATATGGTCAGGCAGAGCGCCGTCGAGCAGCGCGCGAAAGGCGTCGGGCCAGCCGAGCGGCGTGTCGACCCCGAGCGTGAGCGCCGAGGGGCGCAGGCCCGTGGCGCCGACGAGGCCCAGCAGGGCGGCGAGCAGCCCTGGACCACGCGGCCCGTTCAGCGTCGCGCGCAGGTTGCCGCGCCACGGGCGACCGACCAGCCGCGGGGCCTCGCCCACTTCAGCGGCCAGCAGTACCAAGGCGTCGCGAGACGGCCCACCCTGGCAGTGCCAGGCGCCCACGTCCCAGCCAAGCCACGCCTCCACCGCGCACCCCCCGGCGAGGCTAACGCCGCGGAGGGTCCGCGCCGGGGGCCTGCTGCGCCGCCGCCAGGCCGGGCCGGTGCACCAGCGAACAGCGGGACGCCATGTCGAACGCGCGGCCTGACGTTCGCTACACCCGTCGCGTGTCGAACACAGCGACCCGCGCGACTAGCGCCCGTTCAACCTCGCCTGAAGCCGCTCGACGCGCTGCCGGAGCTCTTCGACCGCCGTCAACGCGCGGACCCGCTGCTTCTCGGACAACGCCGCGACGTCCACCTGATCCCACTCCTCCGCGACCGCCGCGAAGTCGCTCACCGTCCGCTCCGCCCGCTTGAGCGCCCACCCCACCGCGACCTTCTTCGGCGCGTCCACCGGCTCCTCCGGGGGCGGCGGCTGCAGGCCCGGCGCCGGGTCGACGTCGACCCAGCGGCCCGACCGGGTCGCGTCGACCGCGCCCCGCAGGGCCTTGCCGGTCCAGCCGTTGTCGAGCGCCGCCTGCGCGAGCAAGCGACGGGTCGCCCGGTCGTCTACCCGCGCGAGCTCGAGCACGTGGGCGTAGATCAGCCGGGGGCGCACGTCCTCGGGCAGGCCAACGACCACGTCCCACGCCAGCAAGCTCTGCCGGATGAGCTGCGGGTGCAAGCCGAGGTCGGCGAGCGGCCCGGCCCGCTCGGCCAGGAAGTCCTTCAACGCGCCGCCCGCGGAGCGCGTCCGGTAGCGGTCGACGTCGCCGCCGTAGAACGCCTCCGCGAGCGTTCGCCCGACCTCGACCCGAAACATGAGCAGGTGGGTCCTGGCCAGGCGCTCGAGCTGGGCCAACACGTCGTCGAAGTCGGGCACAGGCAAGGTCGGGAGATCGGTCATCGCTGCCTCCGCCGGGAGCGTACCGCATCGTTGACGGCTCCAGGGCCAGGCCGAACTTTCGGTCCCCGTTTAGGTCGCTAAACGAGCCGAAGTTCTCCATACGCAGCCACCAACCAGTGCTAATCGCGAAACTGTCGAAAAAATTGTCGGCGTTCCACCGTCGGTGGCGCGCCTCGTCGGGCCACATCGACCCGACTGTCGCGACAACCGCTGCAGTTCCTACGCGCGTCGCGTCGCGGCCCGCGCCCAGCGCCGACACTCCCGAGGAGGGGACGCTGCTGTTCTCGTCGTTGGCCGGCGACGCCCCGGTCCGGTACTTCGACGGGGCCCCCGGTGCGCCTGCCCGACGGCCGGCTCGGGATACGCAACCGGCTGACGTTGTGAACGATCGTCCGACCGCCTCGACGGGCAATTCTTCCGCCTCCACCAAGGCTCCGTATCCGTCGGACCGGCGCCAACGTCCTGCAAGGGAGCGTCGACCGGTCCGGCACGGTCGAGGTCGCCGCGACCAGGCCCGCGGGCGTCTCGCCGGTCGATCTCACGACCGGGGTAGGTGCCCATCCGCTGGTGGGCACCTCTCATCGGGTCGTCGTCGACGAACCCCACCGGCTGCGCGCCAAGTCGGCGTCCAAGAGGATCAGCTCGACGTGGTCCCCGTCGTAGTCCTGCGCGTCGATCCGCAGCTCGGCGCGGGGGGGCGCGGCGGCGCGTCCACGGTCCACACACCGCACCGCGAGCGCGTTCGAGCCACCACATCCGGCGCCGCCTCCTGTCGCGGCGGTGACGCGGCGCGAACACGCCCGAGCACCCGTTGATTCGCTGCGGGTGGCGGCACCACGGCCGCGACGCACCCGACAACGTCACCGCCGTAAACCTCCACGTCGCCGCGTTGACGCGTGCATCCTTGCGCCGTACGTCCCGTGCATATGGGGTGCGACGTGGCGGCGGACGCGCGGCTCGAGCTCCGGCTCGATCCCGAGGACAAGCGACTCATCGAAGAGGCCGCGGCGACGCAGCACGTCTCCGTTTCACGGTTCGTCGTCGAGGCTCTGGTGCGTCGCGCACGAGAGGTGGTCGGCGATGGTGGCCGACGCGCGCCGCGACCCGTGGGCGGATGGTCGTTCCCCCTACCAGAGGGTTGGGACGACGACCTCGACGACTTCGCGGAGTTGAGGTGAAGCTGTTGATCGACAGCCCTGTGCTGGCGTGGGCGGCGGTCGACGACCCGCGACTCGCAGGTGCTCGACGGGCCGCCTACATCGACCCGGACAACGACCTGTTGGTCAGCACAGCGACATTGTGGGAGTTGGGCATCAAGTACGCGCTCGGCAAGCTCCCGCTGCCGGTCACGCCGCGCGACTTCTTCGCGCGCGAGATCACCGAACGCGGCTACGTGGTGCTCGAGGTGAAGCGCGCGCACGCGGAGCGAGCCGCCGAGCTGCCCTACCTCGATCCGAAACACCGCGACCCCTTCGATCGCATGCTCATCTCGCAAGCCCTCGCGGAAGGCATACCGCTCCTCTCTGCAGATCAGCGCTTTTCCGCGTACCGCGACCTCGGGCTTGGCCTTGTGACGTGATCGGACTTGCGAGGTGGGTTGGTGCCAGAGCTTGCGAACGCGCGAGGTCCTCGCAGGAGGCGGCCGTCGCAGGGTCTGCGTCGTCGACCCCCGGGCGCAATGGGTCCAAAGGGTTGGTGGCCGCGAACGTCTGCTCCCGCCCCTGTGCGCGCTGGAGTTGGGCCAACACGTCGTCGAAGGCGGGCGCGGGCAAGGTCGGGAGGTCGGTCATCGCTGCTGGCGCACGGCCCAAACTTACGGTCCCCGTTTAGGTCGCTAAACGAGCCAAAGTCTTCCATACGAAGCCTCAAACCTATGCTCATCGCGAAATGGTCGGAAAAATTGTCGGCGTTCCACCGTCGGGGCCTGCGCTGAGCTCACTGCTTCGTAAGGTCGACGCCCGACACCGCCATCGTCCAGCCGCCGTCTCGCTCGACCGGCGGCGACGTCACGTCGATCGTCGACGTGATGAACGCGAAGCCGACGACGATGTCGTCGCCGTCGAGCTCCTTGATGGGGCCGAGGATCTCGATGGTGGTCCCGCGCGTCTTCTGCTCGAACGCGAGGTCGCCGCCCAGCGTGATCGACAAGACGGTCCCCGGGCCGCTCCACTCGCCGGCGTACGCTGTTCGATCCGCGGGCAGCGGCTGGGCGCACGCGGCGAGCGACGCGCCTACGACGACGAACCGTAGGTGGGCAGATGGCATGCCCGCTTATAACCGCGTTGGTGGCGTGAACGGCGCGCCGCAACGCGCGAATCCAGCCTTTCGCCGAGCCAAGGCGCACGTCGACGTGCCCGTCGCGGCCGAGCCTCGCCGGTCTCCCCCGGTGGTCGGGAGGTTCAGCGCCCTCCTTGCCTTTTGCAAGCGATCGCCACGATGAGTACCCAGCCCCACCGTCGCGTTCGCGCTCCCTGCGGCGCGGGCGCCGGGGGCCGCGGGAGTGGCTGGGCCAGCTGCCCCGGGGATAAGGCGCAGCCCGCGCGCGCCGGCAGGCGAGCGAGCGGCGATCGAGTACGGGCGGGAGCCGGCGAAGGAACCCACAAACGGAGGTCCGACGTGCGCGCCTTGTCTGACGGGTGGCACGAGCTCGCGGAGCAGCTGAGCGTAGCGGTGGCCGACGTCACCCGGAGCGCCGACCTGAGCGCGGTGGCGGGTCACGTCGGCCTCGGGTTGACCGCGATGGGGCTCCCGGCCGACCGCATCCAGCTCCCGCTCTCGGCGCTGTTCGGTTTCAAGCACCCGTTGTACGCGGCGGTGATCCTCACGTGGACCCGCTCGGGCGGGAGCGCGACGTGGCTGCGGACCCACGAGGAGGTGCGGCGCGACCAAGCCCTCGCGCCGTTCACCCACACGCCGTTCGCCGCGCTCACGGGCGACCCCGGCGGGTTGATCCGGCACAGACGCGACTCCGATGGGTGGAATACCTACCCGATTCTGATGGATCTTGCCGCGCAGGGGTATCAGGACTACCTCGCGATGTCGGTCCCCCTTCCCGATGGGACGCACCAATACCTCAGCGTCGCGACGCGGAACGACGGCGGGTTCGCCGAGGACGCCCCCGAAGTGCTGCGCTCGATCGCCCCGATGCTGGGGATCACGCTCTACGCCATCTACCAGCACAGCGCGGCCGTGCAGATCGCGCGCACCTACCTCGGGCACGAGACCGGGACGCAGGTGCTCGCCGGGGCGATCGTCCGCGGCCGGTATGAGGTGATCCCCGCTGCGATCGCCTTCCTCGACGTCCGCGACTTCACGCACCTGTCGGCCACCTTAGGGCCCGACCGGCTGCTTCCGCTGCTCAACCGGGCGTTCGACTGCCTCGCCGAAGCGATCCGCCCCGTTCACGGGGAGATCCTCAAGTTCATCGGCGACGCCGCGCTGGTGATGGTCCGCAGCGATCGACCGGACGCGTCCAGCCCCCTCGACATCGCCAGCGCGCTCCTGGACGGGGCGGCGCGCGCGACAGAGGAGACGGCCGCCCTGGGGCACGCGCTGAGGCTCGGGGTGGGCCTCCACCTCGGGGACGTGGGCTACGGCAACGTCGGGTCGATCGATCGCCTCGACTTCACCGTGATGGGGTCCGCCGTGAACCTCGCCTCGCGCCTGGAAGGCCAGACCAAGGCCCTGGGCGCGCCCATGGTGGTGTCGGACGTGTACATGCAGCGCTGCGTCGAGGCGTCGGGCTCGTTGCAAGATGTTGAAGCCCGGCTTCGCGCCGAGGTGCGACCGACCTCGGGGGTGCGGCTCCACGGGGTGCAGCACGAGGTCACGGTGTGGACGGTCCACCCCTCCCCAACCGCGCGCTGACGTCGGAACCGATAGGCACTTTGGCGGTGGCTTCGCGGCACCGGCGCGTGCGTTGGTGGCGCGAACGGCGCGCCGCCACGCCCGAATCGAGGCGATCTCCGAGCCAAGACGCAACTCGCCGGGCCGGTCGCGGCCGAGGCTCGGCCTTCAGGCTCCAGACGCCGCGTTCCAGGTGGCGGGCCCCGCGCCGACCGACGCAGCGACGCCAGCACGTCCAGCGTCGCCGGCGACCAGGCGACCGCGCGAAGCTCATCACCGCCCCGCACGTCGGGCACGCCGCCCCAAACACCTGAACGTCCTTTCAACAGCTCCGCCCACCCCACGTGCCGAGACGAGCCTCGAGGCCGTCGCGTCAGCCGGACCGTCGCCATGGGCGGCACCGCTACGCGTCGCGGCGCCGGACGCACCAACCGATGCCACCGGTGTCGTGGCGCCAGCGCGCCCCCTACACCTCCTGTTCGCCGCGGGAGGCGGTACCAGGGCAGCCAGGCGTTCCACCAACTCCAACGCCGTGAACGTCCGCGACGTCGTCCCGCCCGACCAAGCACGCTTCAACTTCAGCCGGACCAACCCGTCATCGAGCACCTCGGGCCGGGGACGTCACCAACGCAGGCCGAAGCACGTACTGCGCCAGCCCACCGCTCCCGGCCCGATCGCGCGCCCCGAGCACCGGTGCTGGGCGCGTCGCTGGCGCACTCCGCGGCCGATGCCCCGTTCGCACCTTGAATCTGCGATAATAGCACGATAGGCAGGGCCCATGGGAGGAGCCCATGCGCGGCGCACTGTGGGTTGGGTCCTGCTGTGTGTGGTCCCCCTGGCGTCCGCGTGCGCCGACAAGCCGGGCGGGCCGGGCGCGAGCACCGACACGGGCGGCTGTTTCTGGTACGCGGACGAAGATGGCGACGGGTACGGCTCGGGCCCCGTCGTCTCCGGGCCCTGCCCTCCCCCGCCTGGCGCCTCGGCAGCGCTCGGGGACTGCGACGACACCGACCCCCTCGTCTCCCCTGGCTCGACGCTCTGTGTGTGGGGCGCGGACGCGAACTGTGACGGGTACGCAGATGGCTGCGAGGTGGCCCTGGGCGCGCGCCAGGCGGAGCTGTCGGGTACCAGCCCGGACGACGAGGCCGGCGCCCGAATGGTGATCGTCGGCGACGTCGACGGTGACGGCGACGACGACCTCGCCATCTCGGCGCCCAACACCGGCGGCGCCAACGACGAAGCCCACGGCACGGTCTACGTCGTGAAGAGCCCGATCCTGCCGGGCGCGTCCGAGCTCCGCGATGGGGTGGCGATCGTCGGGGCGTATTGGGACCACCTCGCGGACAACGAGCACCACGGGCTCGGGCCCGTCGGGGACGTCGACGGCGACAGACGCGCGGACTTCGTGGTCGGCGCGGCGGTCAACAATCGGGCCCACCTCGTCCTCGGTCGGGGCCTGACGAGCTCGGGACGCCGGCCTGCGGCTATCGACCTACGCGGCCACGGCGGGCTGACGGTCAACCCGGCGCCAACGCCGCGAGGGCCTCCATCGGGGCGATCGGCCTCGCGCGCGACGTCAATCTCGCTGCGGCCCGCGCCCGGCCGTGCAGGTTTCCGGTCCGGCCTGATCAAGGTCGACGATTGCTCGGAGGGAACCGCGATTCGCGCGTACGGTGGTCGGCCTCTGGGGGGCACCGCCGACCATGCTCCGCACGCGTCGTCGGATGCGCCCTACGTCAGACGGGCGTCACTGCTCTTCGATGTATCCGAGGGCCTCCAGCATCTCGGTGTTCACGTCGTCTTCTTTCGGGGCCTGACCTGGGTACTTCAGCTTGCTCATGATGGGCGCCCACGACGGGCCCGGCGGCGGGGCGTCCCACACCGCATCAGGCACCGTCCCGACCATGTCCGCGCCCTTCGGCAGCCCGATCGCGGCGAGCAACGTGGGCGCGACGTCGAGGATGTCGACGTTCGCGGTGGCGCCCGGGGTGACGCCGGGCCCCCACGCGACGAAGATGCCGTACGGATCATGGTCGCCGGAGTAGTGCTCGTTCTTGCCGACCCACTCGGACAACGGCTCACCGTCGACCGTGTCGGCCGTGAGCAACGACTCGGGCAGGTGCTCCTGCCGCAGCTTGATCGCGAGCGCGTTCGGGTCGTCGGGGACGGGCTCCCACTTGTACAACGTCTCGCCAGTGCTCTGCTGGATCCGGCCTTCTACCCAGGTGAGCGCGCGGGCGCGCAGGTCCGGCGCGCACTCGGGCGGGGCGCCATCCGCGCAGTCGGGCACGAGCGTGATCTTGGTGCCCACCCGCGCGATCTGGATCGGCCCGACCTCGTCGTTCAACCTCTGCTCGAGGTGACCGGTCTTCGGCGACGCCAACGCGCCGGTGCGCTCGTCGAGCGCCTGGAACCCGTGGTCGGACACCACGACGACCCGCCCACCCTCGGGCACCAACCGCAAGAAGGTCGCGAGGAACGCGTCGGATTGCCGGTACGCGTCGCGCACCGCCTCGCCGTACTCGGCCACCATGTCGGGCGGCACCCCCGGGAACTTCTCGGGCTCATGGTACTTCCAGAACACGTGCCCCAGCGCGTCGGTCTGGTAGTAGGTGAAGCTCGCGACCGATGGCTGGTAGTGACGCATCGACCACAAGAACACGTCGTGGTCCATCGCGGCGCGCAAGAAGTTGAGGTCGCGCTCGCGGTCCTCCTCGCGCGGCCGGGTGAACCGCTCCCGCAGCGACCACACCGCGGCGCTTGCCGCGGTGCTGAACCGGAAACCGTGCGTGATGCCTTCCCAACCGAGCTCGGCGGCCGACCGTGTCGCGACCGTGCGCTGCCGCTTGAGCCGGCGGGAGAGCTCGATCTCCTTGATGAACGACAGCTCCGGGGGCGCGGTCTCCGGGGAAGGAGCGAGCCAGGCGGGCACCATGAACCCGCCGTGCTCGAGCTCGCGCGGGGGCCACGTGACCAGCCACTTGTACATGCCGATGCGCTTGCTCGCTCCGTACTCGGCGATGTCGAAGAAGCGCGGCACACGGGTGTCGGTGGCGTGCACCTTGAACCCGCGGATGCCGTGCTGCTCGGGATCGAAGCCGGTCCCCAACGACGCCCACAGCAGCGGCGAAAACAAGGGCTCGTGCGCTTTCATGGTGCCCGACGCGCCCTCCTTGCGCAGGCGGTCGAGGGTCGGGAGGTCACCGTTGGCGACCAAAGGATCGACCTCCTTCCAGGTGACGCCGTCGATGCCGACCACGAGCAGCTCGAGGCCCTCGATGGGCCGCACGCCGTCGTCGATGCTGGCCCCGAACACCGCCGCCGCCGACGTCAGCGCGAGCGCCGCCGGCCACCGCCGCGCGGGCGCCTTGACCACCGCGCCGATCGCGGCGCCGAGCGCGCCCGGGGCCGCCACCGCGAGCGCCCACACCAAGAACGGCAGGTCGACGAACGCGGGGTTGACGAGCTCGACGCCCAGCACCGCCGCGACGCCCGGCAAGCCGGCGAGCGCGGCGCCCGCGAGCGCCCCCTGAGCACGAGTCTTCGTCATTCGGTAGCTCCGACCAGCAATCCGCCCTCGGCGGTCGTCCACTTGTCCCAGAAGTGCCAGTCGCCGGGGTGCTGGCGCAGCCAGCGCTCGACCCGGTTGGCGAGCTGCTGCGCGCCGCGCTGGACGTCGGCGTCGCTCTTGGCGCTGCCCGACAGCTCGAGCGGCGCCTCGAACTCCGCGACGTAGGGGGCGCCCTTCGCCCGGTTGCGCCACGGCACCATCGGGATCACGGTGGCGCCGGTGCGGAGGCCCGCCCACGGCGCGAACACCGGCATGGTCACGCGACGGCCGAGCATCTGCACGACGACGCGCCGCCCGAGCTCGTCGCCGCCCCCGGTGCCGTCGCACGCGGTGAACACCACCTTGTTGTCCTGGATCGCGCGCAGGATCGGCCGGATGTAGCCCTTGCCGTCGTGCAGCGTCGCGACGATGCGCGCCTCGAGCTCGGCCCGCACCCGCGCGACCTGCTCGCCGGTGGGCGACAGCTCGACCGTCGGCTTGCCCCCTCCGATCTGGTGCACGTCGTACCCGAGCACGCCGAGCACGTGCAGCGGGAGCTGCGGCAGCGCGAAGTGCGGGTGCGCGACGATCACGCCCTTGCCCTTGTCGAGCGCACGGTCGAGGTGCTCCCGGCCGACGATCGTCAAGAAGTCCGGCCACGTCTCGCTCGTGACCTTCTGGAACGTGAACCCGACGTACTGGTTCGAGAAGTGGGTCTCGAAGCACTCTTTGACCATGCGGTCCAGGTTCGGGTGCGGACCCAGCGCGTCTGCCAGGTGGGCGCGCAGCATCGCGCGGCGGCCTCCCGACGCGCGGCAGACGACGCGGCCGAGGCCCCGGTTGACGTCGATCTCGACGCCGGGCGGCGCGGCCTCGAGGGCGCGCCGGTAGGGGCCCCAGATCAGCCTCCGGTAGAGGTCCTTGAGCGGGTGCTCGTCGAAGACCAAGGTAGCTCCAGGATCAAGGGTCCACGTACCCGAGCGCTTCCAGCAGGTCGGCTTCGGCCTCGGACTTCTCGCGGCGCTCGCCGAGCTGCGCGGACAGCAGCTCCTGGGCCTGCTTCTCGAACAGGTCGGCGAGCGTCACGTCGATGTCGTCGGCCTCTTCGCAGCCGGCGCTGTCACAACGGAAGTAGATCGGCAAGTACTCGGGGGCGTCGCGCTCGAGGTACCGGTCGCGCGGCCCGCGCAGGCCCGCTTGCCGCCACTTCGGCTTGAAGGTCGGGTCCTGGGCCCGCGCGTCACGGTTGGGCTGGCGATCGAAGCACATGCTGCGCGCGAGCAGGTGCGGCGCGCGGTTCTGTTCGATCGACGCGCGCAGGGACACTCCGGTGGTGCCGTCCAGCGGCACGCCGGCGTAGTCGGCCAGCGTCGGCGTGAGGTCGGCGAGCTCGACCGGGTGGCCGATGACGGTCCCTGGCTTGATGTGGCCCGGGTAGCGGATCGCCAGCGGCACGTGCAGGTCGTGCTCGTACAGCCAGTCGCCGTGGTCGAACCACTCGCCGCGCTCACCGAGGCCCTCGCCGTGGTCGGCCGTGACCACGACGATGGTGTTGGCGGCGGCCCCGGAGTCGTCGAGCCAGGTGAGCAGGCGCGCGAGCTGGGCGTCGGCGTACGCGACCTCGCCGTCGTACATCGCCTTGACGTACGCGGTGTCGGTGATGCCACGCAGCGACGCCCGCAGGTACGGCTGCATGTGCTCGTGCGCGGCTTCCATCGACTTGTTCGTCGGATCCTTCGGATCTGCGCCCGCGTAGTACCGGGTGTCGAACGGCTGCGGCGGCAGGTACGGGCCGTGGGCGTCGAACAGGTGCACCCACGCGAACCACGGCCGGTCACCTTCGCGGGCGTCGAGCCAGTGCAACGCGTCGTCGACGGTGTGATCGCCGCGCCGCTCGAGCAGGTAGGCGGCGCCGTCGCGGCGGCGCTTGACCATCTCGATCAGCCGGCCGACCAGGATGGCGTCGAGCCCCTTCACCCAGCCGAAGTCGTCGTCGTAGACGTGAAAACCTCGGTCGAAGCCCATGTCGCGGAGGAGTACCCACGCGGAGACGAACCCCGCGGTGTCGTACCCCGAGGCGGCGAGGGCTTGCGGGAACCACGGGACGTCCGGGCCGAGCAGCTCGCCGTTGAGCAGCATGTTGTTCTCCCACGGCGGACGGCCCGACAGGATCGACCCGTGCGACGGGCCGGTGACCGGGATGTGGGACATCGCGAGGTCGAACCGCGCGCCTTCGGCGGCGACGCGGTCGTACGCGCTGGTGTCGATCGGGTACGCGCCGAACCGGTCGGCGCGCGTGGTGTCCAACGTGACGAGCAGGACGTTGGGGCGCGGCTCAGCGGGCGGTGGCGCTTCGGCGGGCCCTTCGGTGCGCATGGCGACGACGGCGGCGGCCCCCGCCACCATCAGGGCGGCGGATCCACCGGCGACGCCGACGTGCGACCGGCGCGCGAGCCACGCTGCCCCCGCGACGACGAGCGCGGGCAGCACGATCCCGAGCAACAAGAACACGAGCGGGTTGCCCTGGAACGGAAACGGCTCCTGAAACGGTGGTGGATCCGAGAACCAGCGCTCCCCGAACGCGAGCACGAACGCGACGGCGACGCCGCCGAGCCACGCCCACACGGCCGGGGCGCGCCGAAGCGCTGGGAGCTGGCCGACGACGCCGATCGACGCCGCGGCGACCGCGGCCAGCGCCCCGACGTCGAGCGCGACGAGGGCGGCGACCGAGAACGGGCCTGGGAACAGGCGCCCGGTGGTGACGACCACCAAAACGTCGGCGAGGGCCCACGACGCGCCCCCGAGCCCGCCGAGCAGGACGGGCCACCAGCGCGGGCTCGGTCCGGCTTCGCTCATTCGACCCCCTTTGCTGGCCGTGGGGTAACGGCCCGGGCCCCGCTACGGGCCGGCCCCCGTTCATCCTTTTTTGAGCAGCGGTGCAAGGGCGGCGACACGTCCCCGTTGGAAGGGGGCGGCTGACAATGGGGTTTGCGGCGTGGCCGTCGCCGGGTCATAAGGGCGCGGCTCTAGCGCTTCGCGCATGCTGGGGAAAGCTATGTCTGCACGTGCCCATTTGGTCGTTCTTTCCTGCGCTCTCGCGCTGGCGCCGGGCGTCGCGTCCGCGGGCGACGTCATCGTCGTGCCGCCGCTGATCGCGAAGGGCACCGACGCGAAGTCGGTGGCGAACGTCACGGCGTTGATCTCGTCTGAAGTCGGCTTTTCGTCGCGGGTCGAGAACACGGTGGAGCCTGACGCGGCGCCTTCGAGCAGCTGCATGACCAGCACGTCGTGCCTCAAGACGCTCACGAGCTCGAACGAGGGCACGCAGGCGGTGGTCGGCACGCTGGCCGCCGGGTCCGGCACGTACGTGATCGAGGCGCTGCTCTACGATCTCGCCAGCAACACGATCGTACGCAAGAACACCTGGACGGTTGCCTCGGATTCGTCCGCGATGGCCGACGCCATCACGCCGTTGGTGCAGGAGCTGTTGAACGGCACGAGCCAACAGGCGGCGGCGGCGGCGGCCCCGTCGGCGGCCACGTTCGAAGACGACGAGGAGTTCGAGTTCGCGGCGCCGGTCCCGGTGCCGGTCCCGACGGGCCCGAGCCCGGCCGAGCTCGCGAAGCAACAAGCGGCCGCTGCGGCCGCTGCGGCGCAGGCCAAGGCCGCCGCGGAAGCCGAGCGGAAGCGCCTCGAGGCCGAGGCCGTCGCCGCGGCCGCTGCTGCTGCTGCGGCCGCCGCGGCCGCCGCCGCCGCGTCCGCCGCTGCGGTCGAAGAGTTCGATCCTTCCGCGATCTCGTTCGGTTCGGCGGCCACCCAGATGACGGCCGAGTCGATCAGCTTCGCGCCAGCCACCCAGCCGGCGGCGCCCCCCAAGCCGGTCACCCGCCCGGTGGTGGTCGAAGAAGAAGACCTCGACGAGGCGATGGTCGATCTCGACGAAGAAGCGGACGATCTCCGCGCGAGTAAGACCACGGAGAAGGCGCCCAAGAGCTCGTCCGGGTCGGCCACGATCGAGAAGGGCGGTGGCGGCGGCGAAGCGGGCGCGTTCGGGCTCGCGTTCCGCGGCGGCTACAGCAAGTACTTCTCGTTCGGGTTCATCACGTTCGGCGGCGAAGCGGCGATCCCGGCGGGCCCGGTGCACCTCGTCGCCGGCATCGAGGTCTACGCCGTCAACCGGCAGGTGCCGGAGGATCTGTGGGCCGAGGTCGGCAAGATCTCCGAGTGGAACACGATCTTCCCGGTCAACTTCGGCGTCGTGTACAAGATCGGCGACGGCATGGCGCAGCCCTACGTCGGCGCCGACGTCATCGCGGTGAACTACTTCGAGAGCTCGTTCGCGGCCGGCGCGCGCGCGCGCGGGGGCCTCGACATCATGGTCACGCCGCAGTTCGGGCTGAACTTGAACCTCGCGGTGGGCATGTGGAGCGGCTCGCGGTGGGGCGAAGTGCAGGAAGGAATCGGTAACTCCGGCGTGCTGCCGCAGGTCAGCCTCGGAACGGTCATCGCCTTCTGAGGTCCTCGGAGGCCTGGTGGACGCCGCGCTCCCCGTATTGTGCTTGTTGCTGGGGATCGCGCTCCCTCTGTTGGTGATCGGGTTCGTGGTGCGGCGCGGCGTGCGTCAGCTCGCGGTCGCGTCGGCGTATCGGGAGGTGTCGGGGCGGCTCGGGCTCACCGCGGACACCCGCGGCGTCTCGTTGCAGGGGTTTGTCGGTCATCGTCGGGTGTGGATCGGCGACGTGATGGTCCGGTTCGGGCGCGAGCGGTACAGCGAGGTGCGCGGCGTCGTCGCGCTCACGCGCCCGCTCGGGTTGGGCTTGTGGCTGCGGCGGCGCGGGCTGTCGTCGCGGGCGCTGCGTCGTCGTCGGGTGGGGCCCGAGGTGTCGGCGGTCGAGCGCACGGTCGACCGGTTGTTCCAGGTGAACGGCGACGACTCGTCGCGGGTGCGCGCGTTGTTGCAGCCGGCGGTCGTCGAGGCGTTGGTGGCGTTGGTGGACGAGCGGCCGCGCGTAGTGGTCACAGACGTCGACGTGAGGGTCACGTTGGGCGCCGCGCCGACGGACCCGGACGCGCTGTACCGGCTGGTCGAGCGGATGGTGCGGTTGGCGCAGGCGCTGGAGGAGGCGAGGCTGGTCGTGCCGGCGCCGGATCCGGCGGTAGCGTGGGTGCTCCCGTGGCGGGCGGTGGGCGAGCGCACGGGGCTCTCCTTTCAGGAGAGCTTACCAGGCTTCTCGGGCGCGGTGGGCGCGCGGCGCGTGTGGGCGACGGTGGCGCGGGAGCCGGACGGGTACCGCGCGGTGCTGTCGTTGTGGTTCGGGCCGCACGCGCCGGTCGGGTTGGTGGTGCGGGCGGCAGCGGGGCACGACGAAGCAGGGCACGCGGTGGGGCAAGACATCGTGGTTGGCGACGTCCCGTTCGACGACGCCTGGATCATCAAGGGGTGGGATCCGGACGAGGTGCGGGCGCTGATGGGCCCGTCGGCCCGGGCGGCGCTGACGTCGTTGGGGGCGCGCGGGCAGGTGGCGCTCGACGACCGGGTGTTGGAGGTGACCAACGTGGATCCGGGGGTCATCGAGGACGTGTTGACGGACGCGCACCGGCTGGCGGACGCGTTCGGGTGGTAGGGTCAGCGGTGCTGCGCGTGGCCGCGTGGGAGCCCGATCAGCTCCGGTCGGCGCCGCGCCGCAGCAACGGCTCGCCGAGCTGCATCACGGACGCCGTGACCCCCGGGCCGTCGAGTGACGCCGGCTCCTCGGCGACCCCGTCCGCCGCGATCACCCGCAGCGCGCTCTTGCCGTCGACCGTGTAGGTGTCGACCAAGCCGGCCGACATCAACCGCTGCAACGACGCCCGACGCAGCTCCGGGCTCTCCGGGATGTCCTTGCCCTTCCAGCGGTGCACGAAGTAGTGCCCGCCCACGAACCCGCCCCCGAGCCCGAAGTGCGCGATCGCGCGCCGCAGCTCCCGCAGCACGTCGACGTCCACCGCTTGCTCGTCGAGCGTGCCCGACGTCTCGACCACCGGCGGCGCGACCTCGGCCGGCTCCCGCACCTGTGGGCGCGCGACCGGCGCCGCGCGCGGCGCCACCAGGTCCGGCGACGAGAACGCGTCGAGGTGGCTCAGCAGGTCGACCGTGCCCCACGCGACCCGTGTGAGCTGCCGCGACAAGCTCGCCGTGCCGTACGTGGCCACCCAGCAGCGCCGCCCGAGGTCGTGCACCGCCTGGATGCCCGGCGCGATGTCGACGTCGCCGCTGAACACCACCGCGACGTCGAACGTGCCGCGAGCCGCCTGCAAGACCAGGTCCGCTACGAGCGACGTGTCGACCATCTTCTCTTCGGTGTACGCCGACGCCTGCCCGCACACCGGGCACTCGCGGCTCGCCGGCCGGCGCGGGAACCGCTTGACGAAGAAGCCAGGCTTACGCTCCAGCTCGTCGAGCAACGACGACAAGCTGGTCGACGTGGGCGCGTCGTCTTCGTGGTTGGCGCGGCCGCGCCGCACCGTCACGAACGAGGTGCCCTCTTCGCGCACGTCTTCGGAGGGCACGCCGGTATAGTACCAGGCGAACGCCATCTCCGTGCCGCCGACGTGCTCGACTGCGAACTTGGCCAGGGCGCCGTGATCGACCCACCGGTCGGTCGCGGCGCGCCGCTGGTCCTTTGTGTGGTTCTTGCCGTCGAAAAACAACGCGACGCGCATGAGAGCTTCCCTGGAGCCGCGCCGGGCAAGAGGCCCGTCGCGCCAGATGCGCCGAAGGGCGCGGTGGAACACAACGAGCCCTCATAGCCGGCCTTCGGCGTGCGCGCACCGCAGGTCAGGCGAGCGCCTGCTCCGTGGCGCGGGTGAGCAGCGCCTGCAGGCGACGACCGATCGCCGCGGGCTCCTTGACCGTGCCGTCCATGAGCCGGGCGTCGTCGAGCAGCAGGTGCGCGATCGGCTCGGCGACGTCGTGCCGACCGAGCTCGTGCAGCTTCGCGAGGTTCTGCACGAGCGGGTGGCTGGCGTTGAGCTCGAGCACCCGCTTCGTCTCCGGGACCGCCTGGTTCGCGGCCCGCAGGATGCGCTCCATGTTCGCGCCGACGCCGTCTTCCGGGTCGACGAGCACGCACGGGCTGTCGGTGAGGCGCCCGGACGACCGAACGCCCGCGATCGTGCCGCCGAACAGCCCCTCCATCCAGGTGCCGAGCCCCGCGACGCGCTCCTTGTCCGCCTCGGGCACCTCGTTGACCTCGATCTCGCCGCGCGCGACGGACTTGACCGGGATCTCCTCGTACGTCTCGAGCACCTGGACGAGCCACTCGTCGACCGGGTCGGTGAGCACGATGACGTCCCAGCCCTTCGAGCGCACCGCCTCGATGTGCGGCGAGGCGAGCGCCTGCGCGCGCGACGACGCGGTGATGTACCAGATGGTGTCCTGGCCCTCGGGCATCGCTTCCTTGATCTGCGCGAGCGACTTCAACGCGCCGTCGTCGCCGTTCGCCGTCTCGAAGCGCAGCAGCGGGGTCAGCTTCTCGCGCCACTCGGCGGAGGTGTAGTAGCCCTCCTTGAGCAGGACCCCGAAGTTCTTCCAGATGCCCGGGTACGGGTTCTCTTTCGGCTCCTCCTCGCTGCCCTCGACGACCTCCGGCTCACGATCGAGCTTGGCGAGGTCGGACAGCAGCCGCCCGACGACGTTCTTGGCGATCTTGCTGAGGATGGGCGTCTTCTGGACCATCTCGCGGCTGATGTTCAGCGGGATGTCTTCGCTGTCGATCACGCCGCGCACGAACCGGAGCCAGTCCGGCAGGACGTCCTTGGCGTGCTCGCTGATGAGCACCCGGCGCGCGTACAGGCGCGGCCCGCGGTCGACGCCTTGCTGGAAGAGGTCCCACGGCCGGGCGGCGGGCACGAACAACATGGCGTGGAACTGGATCGGCGAGTCGGCGGAGACGTGCGTGCGCGCCGCCGGCTCCTGCCAGTCGTTCGAGATCGACCGGTAGAACGCGTTGGCGTCGGCGTCGGTGACCGCGGACGGGCGCTCCGTCCACAGCGCCTTGGCCTTGTTCGCTTGCTTGTCGCCCAGCATGACCGGCCACGGCAGGTAGTTGCTGTGCTTCTCGATGATGGACTTCAGCCGCCACTCGTCGGCGAACTCGTGCGCGTCTTCGCGCAGCAGCAGCGTGATCTTGGTGCCGCGCGCGCGGCGGGCGCCCGGCTCGACCGAGAACGACCCTTGGCCCTTGCTGCGCCACACGATCGGCTCGGCGCCCGGCATGGCCGACAACGACTCGACGATCACCTCCTCGGCGACGATGAAGCTGGCGTAGAACCCGACGCCGAACTGGCCGATCAGCTTGGGACCGGACGCGCCCTCGGCGAGCTGCTCCAGGAACGCCTTGCTGCCGGACCGCGCGATGGTACCGAGGTGCTCGATGGCCTCCTCGGCGGTGAGGCCGATGCCGTCGTCCTCGACGACGACCCGGTGCGCGTCGGCGTCGAACGACACGCGGATCCCGGGCTCGCCGGCCGCCGGGGTGAGGTCGTCGCGCGTCAGGCCGACGAACCGGGCTTTGTCGAGCGCGTCCGCCGCGTTGGAGACGAGCTCGCGCAAGAAGACCTCGCGGTCGGAGTAGACCGACCGGATCATCAGGTCGAGCAGTTGTTGGACCTCTGCCTTGAAGCCGTGCGTCTCAGCCACGCTGTCCTCCGTCGTTGGGGTCGGGGCCTGCCGCGAGGGGGCGGCCCGGAAGCGCGCGATGGCTACGCACCAACGCCCGCGCGGCAACCGTCCGGGATAGGTGCGCGTGTCCGATCAGGAGCGCTCGTGTCCGCGTTGTCCCGGTTCATGGCTTATCTCGATGCTTCTCCGAGCCCGTTTCACGCGGTGGCGGCCGCCGCGGAGCGCCTCGCCGCGCTCGGGTTCGTCCCGTTCGACGAGGCCGGGCCGCCGTCGCCGCTCGCGCCGGGGGACCGGCGGATGGTGCTGCGCGGGGGCTCGCTGCTGGCGTTCCGGGTCGGCTCGTCCCCGGCGGCCGAGGCTGGCTTTCGGATCATCGCGGCGCACACGGACTCGCCCAACCTCCGCATCAAGCCGAACCCGTACCTGCGCAGCCACGGCTGCACGCGCCTCGCGGTCGAGGTGTACGGCGGCACGCTCGACGCCACGTGGGCGGACCGCGACCTCGGGTTGGCCGGTCGCGTCGTCGTGCGCGACGGGGGCGGGCAGCGCAGCGCGCTCGTCGACCTGCGCACCCCGCTGTGCCGCATCCCGAACCTCGCGATCCACCTCAACCGCGAGGTCAACGACAAGGGGCTCGTGCTGAACCGGCAGACGCAGCTGCCGGCGGTGTTCGCGATCGGGGCGTCCGAGGCGGATCCGCTGCGCGAGCTGCTCGGTGGGGCCGTCGGTGTCGCCGCGAGCGACGTGCTCACGTGGGATCTGATGCTCGTCGACACGCTCGGCGCGGCGCGGGTCGGCTGGAAGGGCGAGATGGTGGCGTCGGGCCGCCTCGACAACCTCGCGAGCTGCGCGAACGCGATCGAGGCGATGGAGCTGGCGTGCGCGGGGCCGTTGGCGGCGCACACGAGCGGGATCGCGCTGTTCGACCACGAAGAGGTCGGCAGCACGACGTCGCGTGGTGCGGACGGGCGCATGATCGAGCGGGCGCTGTCGATGATCGTTCGCGACGGGCCGTCGGCGCCGGGCGGCTTGGAGCGGGCGCTCGCGAATTCGGTGCTCGTGAGCGCCGACATGGCGCACGGGGTGCACCCGGGCTTCGCGGACAAGCACGACGGCGAGCACATGCCGCGCCTGAACGGCGGGCCCGTCATCAAGCAGAACAGCAGCCAGCGGTACGCGACGGAGGGCGAGACATCGGCGTTGTTCGTGCGGTTGTGCGAGGACGCGGGTGTGCCGGTGCAGTGGTTCGTCAACCGCTCGGACCTGGCGTGTGGGTCGACGGTCGGGCCGATGTTGGCGGCGCGGCTGGGGGTGCCGACGGTCGACGTCGGGTGCGCGATGTGGTCGATGCACTCGGCGCGTGAGGCGTGCGGGGCCGACGACGTGGCGATGATGGGGGCGGTGATGGGGCGCTTCCTCGGCTAGCAGCCTGAAGGGCATTGCGGACCGAGCCCGCTGAGCGAGGCCCGTGCGAGGGCGGCGAGGCTCGGTCAACGCAGTTGACCGAGCCGTTCGCGAGGAGGGAGCGTGCT
>CAIUDO010000606.1 GCA_903897935.1 uncultured Pseudomonadota bacterium | reverse complement strand
TGACGGGTGGCCGGACGACGCGGACGGCGTCGACGTCGACGTCGACGGCATCGCCGACGTCTGCGATCCCGAGATCGACGCGTGCGCGGGCACCTGGCCGGAGGTCCTCGCGGTAGAGGTCACCCTCCACGCGAACGTCGCGACCGCCGCGCACCTCGACGTCACCCTCGACACCCCGGCGAGCCTGGCGGTGGCGTGCGCGCGGGACGACGAGCCCACCGACGTCGTGCTGGTCGAGTCCCCCGACGCGCTCGACCACCACACGCTGACCGTGTACGGGCTCGTGCCCTCGGCGAGCTACACCTGCGAGGTCGTTACGGTCTGTCCGTCATCCGCGGCGCCGTACCCGGTCCAGGTCGTCACGCGTCCAGCGGGAGACGCCATCCCGACCGCCACGGTCACGGTCGACCCTACGATCGCGACCACGGGGCCCCCGTTCTTGCTGTCCAACTACGATCCGTTCTGCACGGGCGGCACGCCGGGCATGGTGCTGTACGATCTCAACGGCGAGATCCGCTGGTATTACGACGGGATCCCTGACATCGACAACGCGTTCGAGACGCAGTACCTCGGCGACGGGTTGTTCTCGTGGGGTGGCGGCTACTACAACAGCGATCCACCCGAGATCATCACGTTGGACGGCGACGTCGCGTACCGGGCCCCGAGCCCAGGTCGGCTGTTCCACCACGACGGCAAGGTGCTCTACGACGGCACGATGATGGTGATGACGATCGAGACGAACAATGTCGGTGGCAGGCGCTGGGACGGGTTCGGGCTGTACTACTACGACATGGACACCGACACGGTCGCGTGGAGCTACTCGAGCCAGCGCGCCGCCATGGCCGGGGATCTACCCCCGGGATCGGGTGATCCTTGGCACGCGAACTGGTCGGACTTGATCCCGTACGACACCGGCGACCGCGTCGCGGTGTCGCTGTGCAACCTCGGGGACATCATCGCGATCGACAAGGCCACCAAGGACGTCGTCTGGCGGCTCGGTGACGACGGCGACTTCTTCGTGCAGGACGCGGACGGCAACCCGCTGTCCGACTTCGACGGCTTCTCGCAGTGTCAGCACGGGCTGGAGCTCGTCGGCGATCGGCTCCTCGTGTACGACAACGGGAATTTCGGCCGTGGATACACGCGAATCACCGAGTACCTGTTGGACGAGTCGACGTGGACCGCGACGCTGCTCTGGACGTGGACCGAGCCGGTGTTCTACGAGTCGATCTGGGGGGACGCCGACTATCTGCCGGGCGGTCACGTGCTGGCGACGATGGCGCACGTCGACTGCTGGGCCGCGTACCCGGGCGACCACTCGTCGAGCGTCGAGATCGACCCGGTGACCGGCAAGGTCCCGTGGCGCTTGGAGATGGACGATCCGAACGACGCCAACTACCGGTCGGAGCGCGTCAACGCGTGTGACGCGTTCCCGTTGGCCGGGTTCTGCCCGGAGGTAGACGCGCGCCTCGCCGAGCTGGCCCCGCTGCTCGACCCGTGCGGGGCGGGGGTGGACGTCGATCTCGACGGCGACGGTGTGTCGATGTGCTCGGGCGACTGCAACGATCGCGACGCCACCGTGTTCCCAGGCGCGGTCGACGCCTGCGACGGCGTCGACGACGACTGCGACGGCGTGCGGGACGGCGGGTTCCCGGCGGTGCCGATCTGGGTCGATCGCGACGGCGACGGGTTCGGCGTGGGCGCGGCCGACGCCGCGTGCGTGGTGCCGGACGGCTTCGCGGGCGCCGACGGCGACTGCGATGACTACGACGTGTTCGCGTGGCCCGGCAACCCGGAGACGTGCAACGGGTCCGACGACAACTGTGATGGTTTGGTCGACGAGCTGCCGGTCTGTTACGGATGCACCACGGTCGGCGACTACATCGGCTGCTCGGACCCGGTGTCGTGGGCGTCCGCCGCGGACTTGTGCGTCGCGTTCGGTGCGTCGTTGGCGTCGATCGAGGACGCGGCCTCCAACAGCGCGGTCGCCGCGTTCGGAGGGGAGCGCTGGATCGGGGCGAACGACCTGACGTCCGAGGGGAGCTGGCGGTGGGCCGACGAGTCGCCGGTCTCCTTCTCGCAGTGGTACTCCGGTGAGCCCAACGACTACGGTGGCAACGAGGACTGCGCGGGGATCAACTTCGGCGCGACCGGGTATTGGAACGACTACACCTGCTCGACGGGGCTGGGCTTCGTCTGCGAGCTGTAGGCCGCGGTCGGTGCGTCAGGCACGCGGCCGCTCGAGGGACAACCCGAGGCGGTCGGCGAGGCGCTGGTGGCGCACGCCGTAGAACGTCGCCAGCGCGGTGAGCCGCTCGGCGGCCCCGTCGGCGGGGGCGGCGCGGCGCGCGCCCGTGATCATCAGGTTCTTGTCGGTGTGCTCGGACGACACGAACTCGAACACCCGCGCGTCGTAGCCGGCCGCCTCGAGGGCGGCGGCCCGCAGCGCGTCGGTGACGAGGTCGGCCTCGCGCGTCTTGAGGATGCCGTGCCGGAGGATCGTGTCGAGTGGGGCTGGCGGCGCGAGCGCGCCCCGCAGCTCCTTGTGACAGCACGGCGCCACCATCAACAAGCGCGCGCCCGCGGCGACCCCGGCGGCGAGCGCGTCGTCGGTGGCGACGTCGCAGGCGTGCAGCGCGATGACGCCGTCGACGGGGCCGGCCGGTGCGGCCTCGACGGTGCCCGCGACGAACGACAGACCGTCGCAGCCGAGGGAGCGCGCGACGCGCTCGGTGCGGGCGGCGAGCTCGGGGCGCAGCTCGATCCCGACGACCTCGGCCGCGGAGAAGCCGGTCGTACGCAGGTAGTGCCACAGCGCGAAGGTCATCGCGCCGCTGCCGGAGCCGACGTCGAGCCAGCGGGTGAACCCGCCCTCCGGCCGGCTGGCGCCGCCGAGCCACTGGTGGAGCACCTCGACGAAGTGGTCGATCTGACGCTTCTTCTCGACGGTGCCCGACTTGCCCCCGCCCCCGAGGGCATCGATCCAGCGGTGGTCGGGCGGCACGGCGCGCTGGGGGGCGCGATCGTGTCGGGTGTCAGCCGGCTCGGTGGCGACGGGCGGCCCGTCGACCCGGCGCATCCGGTCGCCCGTCCAGGTGAGCGCCGTGGTGCGCTCGGTCGTCGAGATGTGGATCGAGCGGTAGTGCTCGGGGACGCGCGCCGCGAGCTCGGCGAGGCCGTCGACCCAAGTGTAGTTTTGCGTGACGTCCCGGGTGGGGTGGCGGGTGACGACCTGAAGCCGGTCGCCGCCCTTGAGCGTGACCGGCCGGGCCAGGACCTTCGGCGCCGCGACGCCCGGGGCGGGCGCGCCCAGCGAGACACGCACCAGCGTGCCCCGGCGGAGGGCGTCTTCGAGCTCGACCATCCAGACCTTGTGCTTCATCCGGCGGGCATAACCGGCGTGGCCGCGGCGCCCGCGGGGCGTCACTCGGCCGGCGTGCCCGCTTGCGCGGCTTTGGCCGCCGCGAGCGCCATCGCGGCCTTCTCGCGTGCCTCGGCGTATTTGGCGAGATCTTCGCCCTTGGCCCCGGCAGCCTGCAGCGCCACCTCGGCCTCTGCCCACGCGAGCTCGGCGTTCGCGACCTCGAGCGCCGCCTTCGCGGCCGCGAGCTGCGCCTCGGCCTGGGCGAGCGCGACCTTGGTGTCGGACTTGGCCTCCTTGGCGTCGGCGACCTCGACGGCGGCGGTCGCGTCGAGCTCCGCGGCGGAGCCCTTGGCGTCTTTCACCTCGTCCTTGGCGACGTCGACGCCTGCCTTGGCCTCCGACTTCGCGGCCTTCGCGGTCTTAACGTCTGCGGAAGCTTGTTTCTCCGCCGATTTCGCGGTGTGGTGGTCGGCCTTGGCGGTCGCCAGCGCCTCCTTCGCGGCGGGCACCGTGCTCGCCTCGCCGGCGGCTTTCGCGGCCTTCGCGGCGGTGAGCTCGGCCTTCGCCGCGGTGATGCGCGCCTTGGCGGCGTCGGTCGCCGCCTCGGCGGCAGCGAGGGCTGCTTTGGCTGCTTCGACGGCCTCTTCGGCCGCCGCGGTCCCCGCCTTGGCGAGCTCCACCGCGCCCTTCGCTTGCTCGATCGCGGCGTCACCGGCGTCGGCGGCCGCGGCGGCCTCCGACTTCGCCGCTGGCAGACCGGCGGTCGCGGCCGCCTCGGCCGCCCGGGCGGCGTCGAGGGCGGCGACCGCGTCGGCGAGCGCCTGCGTCGACGCCGCTACCTTCGCACGCGCCGCCTCGGGGTCGGGGGTGTCAGCGGCCCAGGACGGGGCAGCGAGGGCGACTCCGACCAGGAGACTGAGGTGAACGAGCTTCATGGGTCCCTCCATCGTGGTTTGCACGCCGCCGCGTATAGCCCTCGGAGCCTCGGCGCCGTCCTGACGGGACAGTGACGCGTCACCTGCGTTTTACGCGGCTCGTGGTGTGGAGCGGCGCGCGGACGTGGTCTATACATATGTTCAGTTGGGGGCGCCGTGCCGGCACGGATCTGCTGCTTGGATCTCGACACGTTCTTCGTCTCGGTCGAGCGACTGCTCGACCCGTCGTTGGTCGGCAAGCCCGTCGTCGTTGGGGCGGCGCCCGGATCCCGCGGCGTGGTCACCGCTGCGAGCTACGAGGTGCGCGCGCTCGGCGTTCGCGCGGGCATGTCGGCGGCCGAAGCGCGGCGCCTCGC
>CAIUDO010000605.1 GCA_903897935.1 uncultured Pseudomonadota bacterium | reverse complement strand
CGCCTCGGCGCGCGGGCGGCTCTCAGCGCCCCGGCTGGTCGACGCGGCCGACTCGCCGGATGCCGCGCCGCGGCCGCGGCTGCCGCGCCTGCGCCGCCGCCTGCCGTCGCCGGCGTCGTCACCGTCGTCGCCGTCGCCGGTCGTGACGCTGATGGTGGCCGTCGACTCGCTGGTGGACACCCGGTAGGTGCCGCTGCGCGGATCGGTCTGCAGGGTGATGCCGGCCTTGGTGGACGACGCCTCCAGGAACTTGCTGAAGGTCGAGAAGCCCAGGGCGTTCTCGTCGAAGGCGGGGTCCTTGCGGCGCATGGCGTCCTTCACCACGCTGGCCAGCGGGAGCTCCACGCCCTCGCGCAGCAGCGCCATGAGCGACTCCTGCAGCAGGGCGATAGGGTCCTTGCGCGACCCGCCGCGGCTGCGGCGCGACGACGACGCGATGCTGTCGTAGTAGATGAACTCATCGCAGTTGGCGATGAGGAGCTCGCTCGAGCTCTCGCGGTTGCCCACGCCGATCACGCGCTTGTTGAGCTCGCGGAGCTTTCCCACGAGCGGCGTGAAGTCGCTGTCGCCGGACACGATGACGAAGTTGTCGAGGTGCTCGCGCGAGAAGGCGAGCTCCATGGCGTCCACCGCCAGCTTGATGTCGGCGCGGTTCTTCGCGCCCTCGCGTGCCGACGGCATCTCGATGAGCTCGAGGCCGGCGTTCTGCAGGTCCATCTTCGCCTCGCGGTAGCGGCTCCAGTCCGCGTACGCGCGCTTGACGACCACGCGTCCCTTCTCGGCCAGGCGGCTCAGGACGAGGTTGATATCGAAGTCGCCTCGGGACTTGGCGCCAGGTCGCGCCATGTTCTCGAAGTCGACCAGCACGGCGAGCACGTGCTCGGCCATGTGGGTGCCTCCAGTGAATTGTTGTCGCCCCTCGAGCGGGGGCTGGTCATGCGGCTCAGTCGCCACGTCCCCGCCCGTGGGCAGGGAGCTTGCGTCACCGTAGCAGCATCGCTCCGTTCCCCCGGGTGCCGAGGCGCGTCATTCCCTAGACTCGCCTGCGGTCCGGGACGAGTCCGGTTACCCGCGGGGCCATGCAGGCCCCGGAAGCCACGAGTGAAGGAAAGACGTCGAATGTCGACAGAGGCCCAGGACGGAACGCTCACCGTCACCGATAACCGGACCGGTCAGACCTACGAGTTCGCGATCACGGACGGCACGATCCGTGCCACCGAGCTCCGCAACATCAAGGTGTCGGACGACGACTTCGGCCTGATGACCTACGACCCGGCGTTCATGAACACCGCGTCGTGCCGCAGCGCCATCACCTATCTCGACGGTGACAACGGCGTGCTGCGCTACCGCGGCTACCCGATCGAGCAGCTCGCCGCGAAGAGCACGTTCCTCGAGGTCGCGTGGCTGCTGATCCACGGCGAGCTGCCCAGCCAGGCCGAGCTCGCCCAGTTCACGAAGGACATCGCCGACCGCATGTCCGTCGACCCCTCGGTCGAGGCCGCCGTCAAGGCCTACCGCAAGGACGCCCACCCCATGGGCGTGCTCGAGGCCGGGTTCGGCCAGCTCTCCACCCTCTACCCCGAGGCGAAGGAGATCGAGAGCGACCCCGAGCGCATGGACGCGCTCTACAACACCATCGCCAAGATGCCCACCATCGGGGGCATCGCCTTCCGCCACAACCAGGGCAAGGACCCCGTGGCGCCCGACCCCTCGCTCGACTACTCCACGAACATCCTCAAGATGTTCTTCGGCGCCGACTACGACCCCGACCCCCGCCTCGTGCGCGCGCTGGACATCCTGCTGATCCTCCACGCCGACCACGAGCAGAACTGCTCCACCTCCACGGTGCGCAGCGTGGGCTCGTCGCAGGTCGACCCGTACTCGGCCGTGGCCGCCGGCGTCGCCGCCCTCTACGGCCCGCTTCACGGCGGCGCCAACGAGGCCGTGCTCGTGATGCTCCGCGAGATCGGCTCGAAGGACAACGTCCCCGAGTTCGTCGAGAAGGTGAAGAACCGCGAGGCGCTGCTCATGGGCTTCGGCCACCGCGTCTACAAGAACTACGACCCGCGGGCCACCATCATCAAGAAGGCCTGTGACGACGTGTTCGAGGTCACCGGGGTCAACCCGCTCCTCGAGATCGCCGTCGAGCTCGAGACGGTCGCGCTCAACGACGAGTTCTTCATCCAGCGCAAGCTCTACCCGAACGTCGACTTCTACTCCGGCCTCATCTACGAGGCGCTCGGCATCCCGTCCGAGATGTTCACGGTCATGTTCGCCATCGGTCGCGCCCCGGGCTGGGTCGCGCAGTGGCTCGAGATGATCAACGACAAGGAGCAGAAGATCTCGCGCCCGCGCCAGGTCTACGTGGGCCCGGACGAGCGCGACTACGTCGACATCGGCTCGCGCTGACGTGAGCACCGAGCAGTCCACCGACGGCGCGGCCCCCGACATGGCCGTGTGGGCCGAGATCGTCGACGCGATCGAGGAGGCCGTGCCGCCGGAGTGGACCCGCTTCGCACGTGAGAACGCCGACACCTCGTGGATGCGGGCGATGCTGCTGCTCGACGCTCACGACCGCCTCGGCAATCCCACGCCCACGGAGCACGTGTCGCACACGCTCCATCACCTCGCGATGTCCAACGAGCGCGACGGCGAGGCCAAGGGCTGGGAGATGCTCTTCGAGAAGCGCCGCGAGGAGCGCCGTCAGATGCTCCTCCTCATCGAGGAGAAGGG
>CAIUDO010000604.1 GCA_903897935.1 uncultured Pseudomonadota bacterium | reverse complement strand
CGAGGCCGGCGGCGACCGCGCGCGCGAGCCCGCCGCCGTCATCACGCACGACCACGCGCCCGAACGACGCCGCGACCGCAACGACGTCGTCCCCGTCGGTCACGACGATCACCCCGTCCACCCCACGGCAGTCGCGCAAGGTGGTGAGCACCGTCACCAACATCCGACGCGCGAGCGCCGCGCGGTCGTCCGGTGACAACACCGCCGCGAGCCGCTGCTTCGCGGTTCGGAAGGAACGGACCGGCACGACCGCCCACACCGGAGCCTCCTCGGGGACGCCCGTTCTACCCTGACGCGACCCCGAGCGCGGTGGCCGGGCGCCCCCAGATCGGACAAAGGGCCGCATGCTCGTCTCGCTGGCCCTGCGCGCCGCGCTCGCCGCTCCCCTCGCGGCCGTCCCGCCTGCCGGAGCGCCGGTGACCGCCCTCGCGACCCCGCGGGACGGCGCCGTGATTCTGGTCGGCGCTGCGGACGGAACCGCGCGCGTGGTCGCCACCGACACCGGCGTCATCAAGAGCGCGCATCGGGCGCCGTTCCCGATCACGGCGGTGGCGATGAGCGCGGACGGATCCCGCTGCGCGGCCGCCGATCGGGACAGCGTCGCGGTGTGGTCGTGCGCCGACGGGGCCCCGATTGGCGCCGCGAGCGTCGACCAGCGGCCCACCGCCGCGCTCGCGTTCGCACCCGACGGCGCGCGTGTGCTGGTCGTCGGCGCCGATGGCACTCCGGCCGACGATCACGATGACCGCGCGCTGATCGTCGACCCGGCCGCCGGAGGCGTCGCGCAGCTGTTGCCGGCGCCCGCCGGTCGGGCGTCCGGCGTCGGCGCGGCGTGGGGCGCCGAAGGGCCCGCGGTCCTGTACGCGGACGGGGCGCTCCGAACGTTCACCGAGGCGGGGGCGCTGGTCGCGACCGAGCAGCGGCACGCCGCCGGGATCGGCCTGGCGAGCCATTGGTCCGCGGGTGACCGCCCGATGGTGTCCGACGGAGGCGCTGAATTCGACGGGTCGGCCGCGCGCGCGGTCGCGGCGAGCGGGCCGCTCGTGGTGGTAACGACGGCGTCCGAGGCGCGGTGGTTCGACGGCAAGCGGACGGGGGCGCTCCCGGGCGGCGGGGGCGCGGTCGCGGTCGCGGATCTCGCCGGGTGGATCGCGATCGCGGACGGGCACGGCGTGACCCTCCGGTCGGCGCGCACCGGGTCGATCCTGGCGACGTCACCGAGCGCGCCGGTGCGGTCCGTCGCGTGGTCACCCGACGGGGTCGCGATCGCGGCGCTGCGCGCAGACGGCGTCGTGTCCTTGGCCACCCCGAGCGGCGACCCGTTCGGTTCGTTGGTGATGCCGTGCGCGTTCGCGGTCGCGTTGGGTGACGACCGCGTCTCGTTGTGGTCTCCGTCCGGCGAGGTCCGGGCGCCGTCGGTCACCGACGGGGGTGCGCGCGCGGTGCCGCCGCGCCCCGGGCCCGCCTACGTGACCGTCGTCGGGCCAGGGCCCGCGGTCGGCACCGCCGAGGGGGCCGTCGAGGTCGCCGCCGCGAGCTTCACCAGCCTCGGCGAGGCGGCCCGGTGCGCCGCCGCGTCGGTCGACGGTCGGGTGGTCGCGGGCGGGTCGTCTCGCACGCTCACGACCTGGGACGCCGCCACCGGCGAGCCGCTGCTGAGCCACCGGTACCCGAGCTTGGAGGCGTGTACGCTCACGCCGGACGGCAGCACGTTGATCTTCGCGATCGGGGGCACTGCGCCGCTGCAGGCGATCGACAGCCGCAGCGGCTTGCCGCGGGCGACGTTGGTGCGGGCGCGCCCGGTGACCGTGGTCGCGTTGGCGGTCTCCGCGGACGGCGCACGGGTCGCCGCGGCGCTGCGCCCCGCCGCCGATCGGCCGTACCCGTCGGATGATCCGGGCGCCCGGGTGTGGGACCTGCGGACCGGCGAGGTGGTGCTGGACGTCGCGGGCATGCGCGGCGGCGCGGGCGCGTTGGCGTGGAGCCCCGACGGCGCGCAGCTCCTGATCGGCGCCGCCGACGGCTCGATCCGCCTGGTCGACGTGCCCCGCTGACCGCCCCTAGCAGCGATGCCGATCACTTAGCCGAGAAGGGGCGGAGCAATCAGCAATCAGGTATGGAGCATAGAGCGAGGGCTTGCGCCCCCGATGCCCCGTTAGATCCGGACGTGTAGGAGTACTGCATCCGGCTCCCGAACCACGGATTCACCGGCCGGTCGACGGCCTCATGGGTGGGCGAGCCGCGCAGGTGGCAACGGGTACATCGTGAGGAGGCGGTTGAACGCTTCCCACTTCATCCAGGCCCGCTGAGACCGCCGCGACAGCCACTTCCGCCACAAGACGCGAGCCTCATAGTGGAAGCGGTTGATGGCGCAGGAGTTCCCGCGGATCCCGTAGTACGCGAAGTGCCCTCGCAGCTTCTGCCCGAGCGTCTTGGCTTGCGCCGCGACGGGGAGGTGGCGCGCGCCTCGGAGCCACTGGTTCAGCGCCTTCAAGGCCCTACTGAACCGGGACGATGCGGTCTTCCGCATGATTACCGGAGCGCCCCAGCGCGTCCGCCCCCAGTGATGGGTGAAGCCCAAGAAGTCGAAGCTTCCGGGCGGCGGCTCGCTCGGGTCGGCGCCGTTCGTGCGGAAGGGAACGAGGCGGGTCTTTGTTGGGTGAAGGGTCAGCGCAAACCTCGCGAACCGCTTGGGCAGCACCTCCTGCACGCGGAGCGCGTCGCCGTGGTCCTCGAAGACCATGACGAAGTCGTCGGCGTAGCGGACCAAGGTGGCCCGGCCGCGAAGTCGCGGCAGAACCTCCCGAACCCACCAGCCGTCGAGCACCTCGTGCAGGTAGATGTTCGCCAGCAGCGGTGAGATGACCCCACCCTGCGGCGTCCCGCGATCCACGTGGTGGACGATCCCACCCTCCAGAACGCCGGCGTTCAGCCACTTCCCGACCATGCGGCCGACGACTCCGTCGCCGACCCTCTTGCGAAGTAGGTCTCGAAGCTGCTCGTGATCGAGCGTGTCGAAGAACTTCGACACGTCCACATCCAGGACCCACCCGCCTCCGAGTGCCCGCGCGCCCTCCATGAGGGCGGCCAGCGCATGGTGGGCGGATCGGCCCGGGCGGAACCCGTACGAGAAGGCGTAGAACTCCGCCTCGTAGATGGGCTCCAGCAGCATCTGGATCGCTCGCTGCGCGACCTTGTCCTCGAACGTCGGAATCCCGATCGCGCGGGTCTGCGACCCGTCCCCTTTCGGGATGTGCACACGCCGAACCGGCGGAGCACTGTACGTCCCGGACTTCATTCGGTCGAGCCGCGACACCAGGTTGGCGTCCAGGTTGGCCTCGTAGGCGTCGCCGGTCACCCCGTCGATGCCCACTGCGCCGTCCCTTCGTGTACGAGCGAACGCCTCCCGCATCCACGCCAGGTCCATGTGATGGCCAAGGCTCCTCAGCGGATTATCCCGGTGAATCTTCGCTAGTTCTGCTATCCGCGCTTGTTTCGTTGAGATGGTTGTCAGCGCCGATGGGCTGGCCATCGTTCCCTCCTGCGGTTCCGTGATCCCGCGCCTCCTTTCCTCCGCCAGGTCCCCGGGCCGAGTTCCCTGGTTTCACCGGTACTATGAGGCGCTCCGACTCCCCTGGATCCGTCCCGACGGCTACGGTTGCCCTCGCCGGCGGTGACTCCATGTGCATCCTGTTTCGCTCCCTTCGCCGGCGGACGCGTCCCGCGAGGGCCTGGGGCGGGTCTCGACGGCCCCGTACTCGTCGTTGTCATGGAGAGATCCGGGATTATCCCAGGTTCCTGGATGGTCCTCGTGCGCATGCCCCGTTCTTAGACCCCGGTGAGACCTCCGCCCCCGACCACACGGGGCGTTGGCGTCGCCTTCCCGTCTGCTGACACGGTCGGCTCTCACAAATGCCTCTTTAGAGGCTCAATATCACGGCCTACGCACTCCCTGTGTACGCTTCGCCGCGGCGGTTCCCCGTCCCACGACGCAACACTCGGTCCCGGGCGGTGGTCAGCCTTCCCTGGGCGGGATCGTCCCGCTGAACCACTACGAAGGTTTCGGTTTCTACGACCTTCCTCCTTCCCAGGCTTCGCCTGGCGCACCAGCCGTCAGCTCCGGCGGGAGGCGACGTGCGGGACTTCAGGGAACTTGCAGTGTGGCAGAAGGCGCATCGGCTTGCGCTTGAGGTCTACCGTACGACCCAAGCGTTTCCGTCCGATGAACGGTACGGACTAACAGCACAATTGCGAAGGTCAGCCGCCTCGATCCCCACGAACACTGCCGAGGGATGCGGCCGAGACGGCGAGCGTGAGCTGGCGAGATTTCTCTCGATCGCGGCTGGTTCTGCGTCGGAGACCGAGTACCATGTCCTGCTCGCGCTGGATCTTG
>CAIUDO010000603.1 GCA_903897935.1 uncultured Pseudomonadota bacterium | reverse complement strand
GGGCCGGCCCACGCGGCCGCGACGAGCACGAGCCAGGCGCTCACGGGGCCCACCCGACCGCGAGCAGCCGGACGTCGGCGCCATGGGACACGCCGCCAAGGTCGGGCCGCGCGCCAAAGTGCGCCGCGTACCCAAGCTCCGCGCGCGCCCCGACGCGCCGCACCGGGCGCACCGACAACGCCGCCGCCCCGCGCGCTCCCGGGAACGCCCCGTCCCACGCCCCGTCGGTCCGCTCGGAGCGGCCGATCCACACCGACGGCCCCAACCCGGCGTCGACGGACCAGACCCCAGGTCCGAGCGGCATCGACACGACCGCCAACGCCGACACCACCGGGCCGCGCAGGGCCAACGCGTCCCACGTGCGCGCGACGGTCGAGCCGTCGAGCCGCGCGGCCACCGGCCCGCCGAGCGGCACCTGCACCTCGCCGACGCCGACCACGTCGACCGAAGACCACACCGGCTCACGCGCGTCCACGAACGCCGGGCCGAGCGCCACGGACAGATCGTCGCGTGACCAACGGTCCGCGAACGTCGCGACGTACCGGCGCGCGAGCGCCGACACCTCGGGATCGGTGGCCGCCAGCAGCGGGTCGGCGGCGAGCGCGCCCAGGACCTCGTCACCACCGCGCAGATCGCCCGCGCGCACCGCTGCGAACCCCAACAACAGCCGGGCCGGCGCGAGCCCGGGATCGAGGACCAGCGCGGCCTGCGCGCCCGCCGACGCCGCGTCGACGTCGCCCGCACGGAACGCCGACAGCGCGTCGAGGTAGGCAGGGACCGCCGCCTCCGGAGACGCCATCCCGACCGATACGATGATCGACCACAACATGAGCGACGGCGTAGCCACGTCCGGCGCCCGCCGCACGCGTCGCCGGGTTGTGGCCCGTGGTACCGAAAGCGGGTACCGACGCGCATGGTCCGTCGACGGGTGTGGGTCTGGGTGGGGTTGATCGCGGGGTGCGGGCGCCCGGCTCCCGACGCGCCGTGCGCCGACGCGCGCCTGCCCGTACACCTCGAGCCCGCTTGGGACCCGAACCTGCCCTTGATCCTTGCCTTCGGGGGTGGTGCCGCCGTCCCGACCGACGCCGCCGGCCTGCTCGACCACGTCGTGCTCACCGACCGCGACGGCGCGCCGGTCGCGATGTGGGCGGCGTCCCACGACGACGCCGTCTACCTGTGCCCACGCGGCGGCTTGCGGCCCCGCGCGCCGTACGTGTGGGACGTCACCGAGCTGGAGCAGAGCGCGCCGCAGAGCCTGACCCCGCCTCCGTACACCCGAGGTGGGCTGCGCGTGTTCACGACCGCGGCCACGTCGGTGGCGCCGCCCATCACGAGCCTCGCGGCGTGTCGCGCCGCGGCCCTGCGCGATCCCGTCGTGTGCCACGCCGACGTCGAGGTCACCGACACCGGTGACACTGGCGACACCGGTCCAACCGACGACACCGGGTCCGCCGCGACCACGCGAAGGCGCCGATGATCCCGCTGCTCGCGTCGGCGGCGACCGCG
>CAIUDO010000602.1 GCA_903897935.1 uncultured Pseudomonadota bacterium | reverse complement strand
TCCGCGGCGGCCCCGGCACCGGCAAGTCCGTCATCGCCCTCAACCTGGTGGCGGCGCTGGCCCGCGAGGGCGTCAACGTCCGCCACGCGACGGGCTCGCGGGCCTTCACGGGCAGCATCCGCAAGATCGTTGGCACGCGCGCGTCGCAGCAGTTCTCGTTCTTCAACCAGTTCGCGATGGATGCGCCGAACTCGATCGACGTCCTGATCTGCGACGAGGCCCACCGCATCCGCACCACCAGCGTCAGCCGCTTCACCCGCAAGGACCAGCGCTCGGGCAAGGAGCAGATCGACGAGCTCCTCGACGTCGCCAAGGTCGGGGTCTTCTTCATCGACGACCTGCAGGTGGTGCGTCCCGGGGAGATCGGCTCCGCCGACCTGATCGTCGCCGCCAGTGACCGCCGCAGGCGGCCGCGCTACGACTTCCAGCTCGCGGCCCAGTTCCGCTGCGCGGGCTCGGACGGCTTCATCGCCTGGATCACAGACGTGCTCGGGATCGAGGAGACCGCGAACCCGCTCTGGACGGGTGACGACGACTTCGACTTCCGGATCGTCGGCTCCCCCGAGGAACTCCACCGGATGATCGCCGAGCGGGCCGACGAGGGCACGACCGCCCGCGTCATGGCCGGCTTCTGCTGGCCGTGGTCGAAGCCCTACGGTGACGGGACGCTCCACCCCGACGTCGAGGTCGGGGCGTGGCGGATGCCGTGGAACGCGCGCTCGGACGCCGGCCGGCTCGCCGCCGGCATCCCGAAGGAGGCCGACTGGGCACGCGATCCCAACGGCATCGACCAGGTCGGCTGCATCTACACCGCGCAGGGCTTCGAGTTCGACTACGCCGGCGTGATCTTCGGGCCCGACCTGGTCTGGCGCGAGGGCGAGGGCTGGGTCGGGCAGCGCGAGCGGTCCCACGACAAGGTCGTGAAGCGCTCAGGCGACGCCTTTGCCGACCTCGTCAAGAACACCTACCGCGTGCTCCTGAGCCGTGGCATGAAGGGGTGCTACGTGCACTTCATGGACGCGGAGACCGAGGCCTACGTCCGCGGGCGAATCCGGATGCCCGAGTCCTAGCACCATGTCGTCGCGAGCCCGGGCCTTGTCCGAGTGCCCTACCTGCGGGCACGCCGAGGTCGCACATCTCAGCGGACCGTGCACGCTGTGCCCGTGCCCCGGCTTCGGACGCAGCGCCGCTGACCAGAGGCCGCCGGATCCCCGAAACGCGATCCGCGCGACCGAGGAGCAGATCCGCTACCTGCATGCCCTGATCGACCGACGCCAGACTATCGTCCCCCGGGTCGAGGCCCATCACGCCCTCGACCGTGCCGTCACGGACGGGCTTTCCCATGACGCTGCTCAGTCATGGATCACGAGGATGCACGTGCGACCCGAGAGCGACTGAAGTAGGCCCCCTGCTCACCGGCTTTACGGCACGTCGTCGACTTCGCGTACGGCCCGCGCCCGCGTAAGTCCCGCGTCGCCCGCCGCGACAGCGTGGCGACGGCACCATGCGGGAGCTGCTCACCGCCATCGCCTCGTTTGTCGCCCTGGTCGGCGGGCTGATTTTCTTCGCGGCC
>CAIUDO010000601.1 GCA_903897935.1 uncultured Pseudomonadota bacterium | reverse complement strand
GTGCCCACGGCGGAGGAGATGCGCGCCCCCAGCTTGTCCGTGGAGCCGCCGCGTGAGGGAGCCGACCTGGTGGTCCCCCCGTTCGCCCCGCCGCAAGCCCCTCCGCCTGCCCCTCCGCCCGCGCCGCCCGCACCCGCGCCGAGCGCCCCGGAGGCGGCGGCCGAGCCACCTCCCCCAGCCCCCGAGGCGGCCGACTGGCCGAAGTCGGACATCCGGGACCCCTGGCGCGGCGCCGACCCAGCGGACGCGCCCGGAGAGGCTCCGTGAGCCGCGCCCGTCAGCGCGCGTTGCGCTCGGCGGCGACCACGATCACGTCGCCGACGTCGAAGTAGTCGACAACCAACAGGTTCGGTGCCCGTCCGACCTCGGCCACGCAGTCGTCCAAGCGCGCGCGCAGCGCGGTCGCGTCGTTCGCTTCGCCCGCGGCGTCCGGGTCGGGCAGCCCCGCGCCCGTCGACAACCAGTGGTTGACCTGCAGGATCGGGTTCGCCGGGTCCCCCCGGTTGAGCGAGCAGTCCATCGCGTCGCGCTCGGTCCACGTGTACGGGGTGTCCCACACGAGGTCCCACACGTGGTGCAGCCACTCCGGCGGCGGCCCTCCTTGCTCGAGCGTCACGATGAGGCGGGTGTCGGCGTCGACCAGGGCCCCCAGTGTCGGCCACGCGCCGCCGTCGTGGGTGTAGACCCGACCGTCGAGGCCGATGGCGGCGAAGTCGTCGGCGATCGCGGCCGGCGCGACGGCGTCCTGGTACACGATCCACACCACCTCGGTCGGGCGCCGGGTCAGGAACGCGTCGATGTCGGCCAGCACGTCGAGGTGGGGCACCGACCCGAGCGCGCACGGCCCGTGGCACAAGACGCGGGCGCCGTCCGCTTCGTAGACGTCCAACAGCAGCGCACGCACGCCCAGATCGAGCTGGAGGGCGACCCCGACCGACTGGTTCGCGTTGACCCCGCGCACGAACCCGTCCGCCTCCGCGGCCGCGCTGTTGTGGGTGCCCGGGAACATCACCTCGTCCACCGCGGCTTCACAGAGACCGAGCGCGCCGTTGCAAGAACGAACGGGCTCCCCAGCGAGGCACGCTCCGAGCCAGAGCAGCAACCCACCCCCAAACCGTGCGACTCTACGCCTCGTCGCCGCCCGACGTGGGCCCCGCACCGACAAGGAGCCCCCGCCGGGAGGGCGGATAGCGGAAGTAGGCCGCGAGTCCGCGGACGCCCGGGATCGGCCCCGAAGCTCGCGACGGAGGCGTCAGCCAGGGCGCCGGAGCACGACGAACACGCCGAGCGCGCACACGGCGCCCCCGGCGACCTCGAGCGCCGTCGGCCATTCACCGAGCAACAACGCCGCGAGCGCCGCGGCCCCGACCGGCTCGAGCAGCGTCGCCGCGGAGACCACCGCCGCCGAGACGTACCGCAGCGCGTAGTTGAACCCGTTGTGCCCCAACATCTGCGGCCCCGCCGTGATGCCCGCGACGACCAGCCAGCTCTCCCACGAGAACCCGAGGAGCTGCGTGTCGGTGGCCACCGCGACGGGCATGAGCGCGAGCGCCGCGCACGCGCACACCACCGCGCCGTAGGCGCCGATGCCGACGCGCGCGCGTACCACACGACCGAGCACCAGGTAGACCGCGGCGAGCGCGCCTCCGAGCAGCGCGAGCGCGTCGCCGATCCACGCGCCGCCGTCGACCGGAGCGCCGCCCCACGCCATCAGCGCGACGCCCGCGAGCGCGACACCGAACCCTAGCCACGTGCGCGCGCTCGGCGGGCGACGCAGGACGGTCGCCTCGATCAGGCCCGTCCACAGCGGCGTCG
>CAIUDO010000600.1 GCA_903897935.1 uncultured Pseudomonadota bacterium | reverse complement strand
GCCCGATTCCAGCGACGCGGGTTCGTGGCCCCGGCCGGCCTGCCGCCCGTAGCGGCGGCGGTGTGGTTGGCGGAAGCGGGAGCGCCGGGCGCGGATCACCTCGAGGAGCTCGCGTGGTTGGCGTACCGGGTCCGGTTCGGTGGGGAGCCCGACGCGGCGCTGGCTCCGCGCGCGCACGCGTTGGTGCGCCTCATCCGTGCCCGGTTGGCCGGTCGGGTCTCCGATTGACGGTCGCGTCTGGCATCGGCTAGCCATAGCGCCCACTCGGCAGGAGGTTGTGTGCAGCCCGACAAGACCACCCTCGGTGAGGCGCTCGGTCGGCGCGCCGCGGATCACCCCGAAAAGGTCGCCATCATCGGGCAGGACCGCGCCCTTACCTGGGCCGAGCTGGACGCCGAGGTGAACCGCGTTGCCCGCCTGCTCGCCGCCTTGGGCATCGAGAAGGGCGACGCGATGGGCCTGTGCGCGTCGAAGCGGCCCGAGCTGGTGGTGGTGTTCTTGGCGCTGTCGCGCCTGGGCGCGATCGCGGCGCCGGTCAACTTCAAGCTCGAGGCCGGTCGCATCATCAGTCAGTTCGAGACGGGTCGGATCCGCTCGGTGTTGCTCGAGGATCAGCACGACGACGTCGTCAAGGCCGTCGCGCACCTCGTCGGGGACCGCGTGTTGTACCTCGACCGCAGGGGGCGGTACGACGGGCGACTGTACGCCGAACAAGCTTCATATTCGGCGGACACGATCGGCGTCCCGGTGGATCCGCACGACGTCTGCTACTTCAACTACACGTCGGGCACCACGGGCAATCCGAAGGGCGCCACGGGCACGCACGCGAACGTCCTTTGGAACGGCCTGTCGGGGCGCGAGGGGCTCGGTCTCCGTCCCGACGACGTGTTCATGTGCATGTTCTCGGTGTTCTCGCACCCCCACGAGCTGTTCAACCGGGCGCTGATCACCGGCAGTACGATGGTCGTCGTCGACACCATGAGCCCGCGGGTCGTGTGTCAGCTCATCCAGGATCACCGGATCACCTGGATGATGGCGGTGCCCTCGTTCTACGAGATGATGCTCGCCCACATCGGCCGCGGGCAGTTCGACGTCTCCAGCCTGCGGGTGCTCGAGAGCGGGGGCGCCTGGGTGAGCCCCGACACGTTGGAGCGGCTCGAAGACCGGTTCGGGTGCGGCTTCATGCCGGTCTGGGGCAGCACCGAGGCGAACGGGGTGGCGCTCGCGATGCGCCCCGACGAGCCGCGCAAGGCGGGCGCGACCGGGCGCCCGGTGGCCTACTACGAGGTTGGTGTGTTCGACGATCACGGCCGCCCCGTGCCCGACGGCGAGACGGGCGAGATGTGGGTGCGCGGTCCGTGTGTTTCGGCCGGGTACATCCATCAGCCCGAAGAGACCGCCGCTGCGTTCCGAGACGGCTGGTATCGGACGTCGGACCTGGTCCGCCGCGACGCCGACGGGTTCTACTTCTTCGTCGGCCGCAAGCACGACATGCTGAAGGTCGGCGGCATTCGTGTGTTTCCGCTCGAGATCGAGCAGGTGCTCATCGCGCACCCCGAGATCGACGAAGCGGTCGTCGTGCGGGCGGAAGAGCGCGTTCGCGGCGAGGTCCCGCGCGCCGTGGTGCGGATCGCCGACGGCTCCACCCTCAGCGTCAACGACGTCAAGGCGTGGTGTCGGGAGCACATGGCGGTCTACAAGGTCCCGCGGTTCGTCGAGTTCTGGGCGGACATCCCGAAGCTCCCGAACGGCAAGATCGACCGGAAGGCGGTCGAGGCGCGGGCTCCGGCGGAGGCGGAGTGAGCGAGCCACTTCGCGCGGACCCGATCAAGCTGAAGGACCTCGCGAGCGTCGCTCCGCAGCACCTGGTCAAGGATCTTGGTGGGCTCGCGATGTACGACGCGCTGCCCCACGTCGTCCAGCGAGCGTCGCGGCCGACGTTGATCCGCCTCGCCGATCGCCTGGGGGACCTCGTCATGCGGTCGGCGCCCCGCGACGTCGCGGTGATGCGCGCTGAGCTCGGCCGCACCCTGGGAGACGACCTCCCGGCTCCCGCGGATGTGCTGATTCGCCGTGCCTTTCGCCAGCGGATGTTGATCGAGCTCGAGGTGCTCCGCTTCCCGGCCCTCGGGCCCCACAACATCTCGGGCACGGCGGTGCTCGAAGGGCGCGAGCACCTCGAGGCCGCCCTCGCCAAGGGGCGCGGCGCCGTCGTGATGATCGGGCACTTCGGCGCCAACCAGATGATCATGCCGGCGCTCGGG
>CAIUDO010000599.1 GCA_903897935.1 uncultured Pseudomonadota bacterium | reverse complement strand
GCCCATCCATCTCAACCGATACGAACTCGATGTCGGTCGGCACCACCAAGCGCCCCCCCGGCAGGTGGTCGAACGGGCTGAAGTACCCGTCGACGACGTCGATCACGGCCCCGTCGCCGTCGAGCAGCGCGACCCGGCGGACGAAGCCGCCCGGGGCGCCCGACGGCCACACGTCGCCGGTCCACTCGGCCGTCCCGTCCGAATGCACCCACAACGACGCCCACGGCCGCCCGCGCTCGAGCGCTCCGTCGCTCGGACCCGCCGGCGACGCCAACCCGTTGACCCCGACGACCCGGTCGTGCAGCAGCCCGAAGTTGTAGTCCGAAACCCAACTCGGCGAGCAGTAGCCCATGAAGTCCTTGTACTCGCCCGACTCCTTCAGCCGCATCTCGAGCATGTCGAGGCCACGCGCGCCCACCCCGCCGTCCGAGTACGGGAAGTTCGGGTCCGGCCCGGCCGCGCCGCCGCACGGCGCGTGCGACAAGCCGTGCGCGTGCCCGACCTCGTGCACCATGGTCCAGGCCGCGTCGGCGCCCGTGAACCCGACCCCGATCGACGCCCGACTGTACGAATCACCCGGCGCCATCGCGAGGTTCGACAACCCGAGCACGCAGCCGCCGCCGCAGAACGACCCGAAGTCGTCGGTGGGGTTGAACACCCCGTACAAATACTCGTCGACGTCGATGCCGCGGGCGTCACGCAGGCCCCCGATCGCGCTGAGCAGCTGATCCCAGCCGGATCCGCTCGCCGACACCGTCGACGACCACGGGAACGGCTCACCCACCACCACCTCGACGGCCGAGCTCGGGTACACCGACCACATGATGTCCTGGTAGAGCTTGACCTGTTCGTCGCTGATGTCCGGCAAACGACCGGATCCGTCGGCGTCGTACTGCACGGGGACCAGGTGCACGCGCAGCAGGTGCGGACCGGGGACGATCGTGAGCGGCTCCTCGCTGCCCGCGGCGGGGAACTCGACGCGGCCCTGCTCCTCACCGCCGCCGAGCCCGCTCTTCTCGAGGAGCTTCACCTGAACCCGCGCGCCCTCCTGGACGGCGTACCCCGGGACCGTGAGGTTGAACGTGGTGTTCAGGTCGGTGTCGACCGACGGGCCGGCCACCGACAGCGACGCCTCGAAGCCACCGAGGAACCGCGTGTCGTCGAGCAGATAGGCGACCATCACCAATTCGCGCGGCTGAAACCCCTGATGGGGCGTGACGAAGCCCCGCAGGACGAGGTCACGCCCCTCGACGATCGGCACGTCCGGGTCGGACGCCGCCCCGCCGTCCATCCAGGCCGACTCCACGCCCTGGTAGATCAGCACGCGGTCGAGGTCGACACCGGTGGCGAGCGACCTCGTCTCGCACAGCGGCTCGCCGTTCAGACACGCGACCGTGACGTCTGCTGGGTTCAAGCAGCCCGGAAGCGTGACGGCCAACAGGACGATCGCGCGCGCCATGGCTCCTCCGCGCCGCGAACGTAAGACCGCGCGCGCCCGCCGTCGCCGGCTGGCCGCGGTGGACGGGTCAACATGGGGT
>CAIUDO010000598.1 GCA_903897935.1 uncultured Pseudomonadota bacterium | reverse complement strand
GCTTGCGGCGCGAGCACGGGCAACGCCGGGCCGGTGGTGGCGAGCGCGTGGGCGAACACCTCGGCGGCGTCGCGCTGCGCGCCGCTCTCGTCCCCCAGGAACCACGCGTACTGCGCCCGGAGGCCGATCGCGCCCATCCGGTCATGCGGCGCGAGGTCCAGCGCGGCCACCGCGTCCACCTCCGCGATCGCCTCGGCGGTGCGCCCCGCTTGGTGGAGCGCGTTGGCGAGCGCCGTGCGCGCGACGACGATCTCCGGGGCGGTCGGCGGATACAGATCTGCGAGGCCATCTACCGCGCGCCGGCCCGCCGCCAGGGCGTCTTCGGTGCGGCCCTGCTTGCGGTACAGTACCGCGAGCTCCCGGTCGACGTGAAATGAGGGGCGACCCAGCTCTTCGGCTTGTCGGCGGGCCTCGGCCAGCGCCTCGGCGGCCTCGTCGTACCGGTCGGCGCGGATGTACGCCTGGCCGAGGTTGAACCAAGCGACCTGGGCGTGTGGGTGCACGAGGCCGTCCCACGCGTCGACCGCCTCTCGGTACGCGGCCACGGTGCCTTCCCAGTCGCCCAGCTCCTGTCGGATCGCGCCTTGGTGTTGCAACGCGACGCGGAGATCGGACCGATCCCCGCCCGCGCGGAGGTCGACCAGCGCGGCCTCGATCTCAGTACGGGCTTGCGCCACGTCGCCGGCCCGGAGCAGCGCGAACGCCCGCGCCGCCCGGACCGTTGCGACGCGCCGATGGTGGGCGCCGAACAGCTCGCTGGCGACGTCGATCGCCTGGGTGAGGGCGACGACGGCATCCTCGTACCGATCGGCCCGGATCAAGGCGTTCCCAAGGTCAGCGAGCGCGTCGGCGCGCAGCTGGGCGGCGCGCGGGTCGGAGAGGCGGCGCGCCTGCTCGGCGATGGCAACGAGCTCGCCGAGGCCGCGCTCCGCGTCGAGCAGGTCCACGCGCCGGCGACGCAGGTCGAGCGCGTTGACGAGGTCGCCGGCCGCTTCGTGCTCGGCACGCGCCCGATCCAACGCCGCGAGCGCCTCGTCGACGCGACCGAGCCCCTCGAGCGCGGTCGACCGATTGACGAAGTACTCGGCGCCGATCTGCTCCGCTCCCGGCGCGGCGCGGTCGGCGGCTGCGAGCGCCTCGGCGTACCGGCCCGTCGTGCCGTAGAGGCCCGCAAGGTTCGACCAGACGATCCAGCGGGTGCGGTCCTGCGGAGCGTTGGTGTCGAACCACGCCGCCGACGCGACGTACAGGGCCTCGGCCCGAGGCAACAAGCCCGCCGAGTCCGCGAACAGCCCCGCGACGTCGGACCGGAGCACCGCCCCGGCGCGGCCGTCTACCTGTTCGAGGGCCTCGCCGAGGCCGGCGAGCAGCGGCTCGCTGCCCGCGATGTCGCCTGCCTCCTGCATCACGCTGATCAGGTGCACGGTGGCCAGCACGCGGTCGGCGGAGGTCGTGGGCCACGCCGCGACCGCCGCCGCGTACTCCTGCTCGCGCGCGGCGCGCTCCGCGGCGTGGTCGCCGGCTTCGTGGCACAGCGCCGCGAGCGCGTCGGAGACGATGGCGACCCGGTCGGGGCGTCCGCCGGCCCCGAGCAGCCGGATCGCCCGCCCGAGGTGGTCCCGCGCGGCGGCGTCACCCGTGTGGGCGGCGATGCGGCCGAGCGCCTCGTACGCACGGCTTGCAGAACCTCGAGCAGACCTACCTCGGGGTGTCGCACCCCCGCGTGAGCGTCGCGATCGCGAGCGAGCTGGGTGCGCCCGTGCACGTGGTAGCGGCCCTCGTCGATCACCACGCCGGCGCGCGGTTCGTAGGCGCGCAGCGGCTCGTGCGGCTCGCCGAGGAGGCCGACCTCCACTACGTGCTGGGCACCCCCGCCGAAGACGTCGGGTGGGCGGTCGCCGAAGAGCGCGGGATCGACGGTGATCAGGCGGCCTGGCTCGCCTCCCACGTCGAAGCCGGCTTCCGGCTCGCCGCGAACTTCATGACGTCGCTCGGTCCGAACCGCCGCGCCGCGTGATCACGGCGTGGGCGCGAGGAACGTGACGTCGTCGAGGACCAGCAGGCCCTCGGCGAAGTAGTACTCGGTGCCCTTCGCGAGCAGCACCTCGGTGTCGTACGGCACGAGGTCCGGGCCGCTCACCACGAGGTGACCTTCGACGGTCATCTGCTCGTAGTTCACGTTGCGCTCGGGCTGCTCCGGGCTGCGCACGAGCACCCGCACCGCCCGACTGTCGGTCTCGTACGGCGGAAAGAACCCGTACAACCACACCACCTCGGCCGCGCGGACCAACGACGCCGGCCGCTCCTGGCGGACGACCGCCTCGTAGTGGGCGGTTCCGGCGAGCCGAACGCGTTGCCCGACGTGAAGATCCAGCTCGTCCCAGGTGATCTCGACAGCGGGCCCCGACGACGTCTCCGCCCGCCCCGCCAACACCGCGGCGACGACCACGGCAAGCGCCGCGCCGCCGACGACCGCGACCCCAAACACGACCCGCTTCATGAGGCCCCCCGGACCAGCGTGACGCGCTGCTCGACGAACCCGAGCCCCTTCCAGAACGCGACGGCGCGCGCGTCGCGGACCAGCGTGCCCACCTCGAGCCCGGGGAACCCAGCCCCGTGGGCCGCGCTCGCCGCAGCGGCGACGAGCTGCCGGCCGATGCCGCCCCGCCGGTGCTCGGGCGCGACGAACACGTCGCCGATGAGCGCGGCTGGGGGCATCGCCAGCACCGGCGGGCGAATCAATGGGTACAACGTGACGAACGCGAACGGCGCCCCCGCCGGACCCGCGACGAAGCAGCGCACGAACGGGTCGGTCCGCGTCCACTCCTGCTCGATGATGGGCGCGAACGCGGCCAGCGGGTCGTCGACGGTGCGGTACGACGGATCCGCCTCTGCGCCTGCTGCCATCAGGGCGAGCCACAGCCGGCCGATCGTGCGCAGGTCGACGCGGGCGAGGGGCCGGATCAACGCCCCAACCGCCGCGCGAGCGCCGGGCCGGCGTACCGGGCCGCGGCGCCGAGCTGCTCTTCGATCCGGAGGAGCTGGTTGTACTTGGCGACCCGATCCGACCGGCACGGCGCGCCTGTCTTGATCTGACCGCAGTTGCAGGCCACCGCGAGGTCCGCGATGGTGACGTCTTCCGTCTCGCCGGACCGGTGCGACATCACCGACGCGAACCGCGCGCGGTGCGCCATGTCGACCGCCTCGAGCGTCTCGGTGAGGGTGCCGATCTGGTTGACCTTGACGAGGATCGCGTTGGCGATGCCCTCGTCGATGCCGCGCCGGAGCCGCGCCGTGTTGGTCACGAACAGGTCGTCGCCGACGAGCTGCACGCGGTCGCCGAGCTTCTTCGTGAGGGCGGCCCAGCCCGCCCAGTCGTCCTCCGCCATGCCGTCTTCGATCGAGACGAGCGGGTAGGCGCCCGCGAGGTCCGCGTACCAGTCGACGAGCTCGTCGGACGACCAGGAGACGCCGCCTTCGCCGGCCAGGTGGTACCGACCGTCTTTGTAGAGCTCGGACGCCGCGACGTCGAGCGCGAGCAGGATCTCCTTGCCCGGGGTCAGGCCGCTCGCGGTGACCGCCTCGCACAGCAGGTCGAGCGCGGCGCGGTTGCTCGGCAGGTTGGGCGCGAAGCCGCCTTCGTCGCCGACCGCGGTGGCGAGCCCGCGCTTGCGCAGCACGCCCTTGAGGTGGTGGTAGATCTCGGTGCCCATACGGAGCGCGTCGGCGAAGCTGGTCGCTCCGACCGGCAGGATCATGAACTCCTGGACGTCGACGTTGTTGTCGGCGTGGGCGCCGCCATTGAGCACGTTCATCAGCGGGACGGGCAGGTCGCGCGCGAGCGTGCCGCCGACGTAGCGGTACAGCGGCTGGTCGAGCTCGGCGGCGGCGGCCTTGGCCACCGCGAGGGAGGTGCCGAGCAGCGCGTTGGCGCCGAGCCGGCTCTTGTTCGCCGTGCCGTCGAGCTCGATGAGCAGCCGATCGATCGCGGTCTGGTCGCGTGCGTCGAGCCCGATGAGCTGCTCGGCGATTGGCCCGTTCACGTGGGCGACGGCCTTGCTGACGCCCTTGCCCATCCACGCGGCGCCGCCGTCGCGCAGCTCGACCGCTTCGTGCTCGCCGGTGCTCGCGCCCGACGGGACGGCGGCGCGCCCGAGGGTGCCGCTCTCGAGGCGCACGTCGACCTCGACGGTGGGGTTGCCTCGGCTGTCGAGCACGGAGCGCCCGACGATTTCGTAGATGGTGGCCATGGTACCTCCGGGGCCGCCTTCGGTAACCGACGGCGCCCGGCCCGGATACGTCCCCGGCACGGAGGGCGCTTGCTGCTGCTGCTCGCTACGCTCGCTTCGGCGTATGACCACGATCACGCGGCGTTGGCCGTCGTCCTCGACGGCGCCACCGACGCGCGCGGCGTCGACTACGCCCTGATCGCGTCCCGGCGGGCGTCGCTCGACGCCTGGCTCGCCGACGCCCGCGAGGCCCCCGTCGCGACGTTCTCGCGCGACGAGGCGATGGCGTTCTGGATCGACGCCTACAACGCCGTCACGCTCGCCGTGGTGCTCGACGCCGGCGCGATCGCGTCGATCCGGGACCTCGACGGCGGAAAGGTGTGGACGGCCCGCCGGTTCCGGGTCGGCGGGCAGGATCTCACCCTCGACGCGATCGAGAACACGGTGCTGCGGCCGATGGGCGACCCGCGGGTGCACGCGGCGTTGGTGTGCGCGGCGCGCAGCTGCCCCCCGCTGCCGAGCACGCCCGCGCGCGCGGCGGGCCTCGACGGCTGGCTCGAGGCGGCGGCCCGCGCGTGGGTCGCGACCACGGCGTGGAAGGACGGCCCCACCGTGTCGTTGTCCCCGATCTTCGATTGGTACGGGGCGGACTTTCGCGTCGACGCCGACGTGCCCGGCGTGGACGGGCATCAGGAGGCCGCGCTGTTGTTCGTCGCCGCGCGGGTCGACCCGGTGGTCGCGGCGCGGCTGCGCGCCGGCCCGAAGGTCGCGTGGGCCACCTACGACTGGGCGCTGAACACCCGCCATTAGTGTCAGCGGTCAGCGGTCAGCGGTCAGCGGTCAGCGGTCAGCGCGGTCAAAGCCATGCATCGCTCAGCGGCAGCCGACCGGGTTGTTCGCGTTCAGGTGAAGGTCGGTTGGGTCACCATCGCGCCATTGTCAAGCTGGAAGCTGATGACTGATGGCTGATAGCTCGGCCCTGCGCTTGTTTTGGGATTAGTGTCAGCGGTCAGCGGTCAGCGGTCAGCGGTCAGCGGTCGCCCGACGGCTGACGGCTGGCGGGCGCGTCAGCCTCGATCCGGGGCCCACTGGCCGGGCGCGAGGCCGACGACGAGGCCGGGCTGGAGGCGCTGAGCTGCCCCGCGCGCGGTGACGTCGAGCGCGAGCTCCCCCAGCAGCCGCACCGGCCCGGCGGTGAGCGCCAGGCTGACCTGAGGACCGAGCCCGAGCACGGCGTCCCCCGCCCACGCGACGCGCGCTCCGGCGCCCGGCGCGACGCCCCCCCACGCGCGCGTCACCTGCGCGTCGGCCACGGCCCACAGCAGGGCGTCGGCGGTCCCGAGGTCCGCCGGCTCCGTTGGGAGCGACGCGCGCAGGCCGACCCACGCCGCGGTCTGGCCGGGCGTGCCGATCGTCACCGCGAACGTGCCGTGCGGGCGCCCCTCGGCCGCGCCCACCCCCGCGGCGACGAACGGCACGACGAGCGGGCGCTCGGCGGCGGGCGCCGGGTCGTCGCGCCGGACCGCCTGGACGAGGATCGGGTCGGGCGCGACGGGGCGCGCGGGCGCTCCTTCGGCGACGAACCGGGTGGTGGCGCCGGCGTCGACGAGCACGAGCGTGGCGTGCGCGTCGCTGGGGTCGCCGATCGCGACGAGGTGCCAGCCCGGCAGCAGCGGCTGGGCGGCGCGATCCGGCTCGGGGGTCCACGGCGCGCCGTCGACGCGCACCGGCCCGTCGGCGACGACCTCCAGGCTGCCCGTCCCGGCGGCCCGCGCACCGGCGAGCGCGGCGGACCACGCGCGCCGGTGGCGCTCGACCGGGACGACGAACGGCAGGTCGAACGGGTCGGCGCCCACCGCCGCCGCTTGCGTCAACAACAGGTCCGCCCGGGCGTCGTCGCCGGCGAGCGACCACGCGATCCCGGCCCCGACCCACAGCCGCTGCTGGGTGACCGCCGGCCAGGCGCCGGCGCGCAGCGCGTCCGGATCGGAGAGGAACACGTTCACGACGGTCTGGTAGCGGTCGGCGAGGTCGGCGGGGTCGGGGCGCGCGCCCACCAACAGCTCGAGCGCGGCGGTCATCGACGGGTCGCACCCCCCGCGATCCGAGGCGGTGATCGACTCGAGCCGGGCGAGCAGCTCGGCGGCCTCGTCGCGGCGACGGGCCGCCGCGTCGGCGTCGACGGCGGCGTCGGCGACGTCGGGGTCGTGGTCCTGGTCTCCTGCGACCCACGGGTCGACGACGGCCTCGCCGTGATGCGCCTCGGTAGCCGCTCGCCAGGCGTCGTCGTGCGCGCGCACCTCACCGAGGCGGGTCGCGGCGTCGGCGGCGGTGCGCGCGGCCTCGGCCTCTGCCTCGACGACGGCGATGGTGTAGCGCTCCACCGCCGCGTCGAGGTTGACCAGCGTCAGCCGGTCGAAGAGCGGCGGGGACGGGACCGGCCAGGTCGCGGCGCGCGCCGACACGCCGTCGGCCCGGAGGTCGTACAGAGCGCGCGTGGAGGCGTCCCGAGCGTCGACGTCGAGGGCGCCAAGCGTCGTTCACCGCAGCCTCACCCGCACCGCGCCACGACGCATCACGCTGGCCGCACGTGCTCAGGTATAGATCCGCGCCCTCAGCGGTCAGCCCGGTCAAAG
>CAIUDO010000597.1 GCA_903897935.1 uncultured Pseudomonadota bacterium | reverse complement strand
GCTCCGGCGGCCCCGAAGGCTCCCAAGGCGCGGCCGACCGCGGCGTCCGAGGACGACCCGTGGGGCATCGGCGGCGCGGCGCCTACGCTCGAGGTCACCACCAGCGCCGGCGCCGGCACGTTCAAGGTCAAAGGCGACGCCGTCGACGTGCGCCTGATCTCCGGCGCGCGCAGCTACGGGGCTGGGGACGTGCCGGCTGGCACCTACACGGTGCAAGCGACCTTCGACGCCTCGACCCCGTCGTCCGCCGCGGGCACGGCGACCGTCACCGCCGGCGGCGAGGTCACGGTGACGTGCAAAGCGAAGACCAAGGACTGCTCGGTCAAGTAGCGCGTCAGCGCTGGCGCCAGCGCACCTCGATCGTGCGCTGCGCCGTGCGCCCATGCTGGTCGTGCACCGCGATCAGGTGAACGCCGACCGTGGGCGTCCAGAACACCGCCTCGTCCGACGCCGCGCTGCCGACGAACACGCCGTCGACGAACCAGCTCAGCCGCGCCGAGGCGTCCGCGATCGCTTCGAGCGGGACCTCCTGCGCGTCCGCGGGCAGCCCCCGGACCAGCAGCCGGACCTCGTTGACGGGCGGGCTCGTGATGATCGGCGCCGGCCCTCCGGTCACCGCGCACGCCACCGACAGCTCGGGCGCGCGCGGGGCGTCGAACCAGACGTCGCTGACCCAGCGGCGCACCTCCGCGGGCCACACCACGACGTCTTCGACCACGACGGGCCCCGAGCGACAGTCCGGCCGCACGCGTTGCTTGGTCGCGACGTCGATCTCCACGCGCTGGTGGTACGGGCACAGGTCGATCGGCACGCGCGCCATGAGCGCGAGCTCCCGGCGGGTCTGCGGGCACGCCGGGCCACGTACGTGGCCGGACATCGCGCACACCTCGACCAGGCCGAGGTCGGCGCCCGGGGTGCGCCCGTCCACGTACACCCGCGACTCCGGGTCGGGGCGCACCGGCGTGGCGCCGACCTCGAGCGCCGCGAACACGTCGAACAACAGCGGCGCCGCCGCCGTGGACCCCACGAGCGCCGACGACGAGCGCTGGTCGAGGTTGCCGAGCCACACGACCGCGGTCAGGGCCCGGCTCCAGCCAGCCGCCCACGCGTCGCGGTGCGCGAAGCTCGTGCCTGTCTTCCAGGCGATCGCGGGCGGCTCGTCCCCAATCCTCGGCTGATCGGGGCGGTCGCGCTGCATCAGCGCGCGCTCGACCAAGAAGTTCGCGCCCGACGACCAGATCGGGGGCTCCGGGGCCGGTCGCCGCGCCGGGTCGGCGTCGGCGGCGAGGCGCAGCCGGACCGGCGTGCCGCCGCGCGCCATCGTGGCGTACACGGCCGCGACCTCCATCGGCGTGATCTCGACGCCGCCGACGATGAGCGACACCCCGTAGTGGCCGGGCCGGGGATCCAGCGAGCGAACCCCGAGGCGCCGCAGGACCCCGAGGAATGGGTCGACGCCGTGATCAGCCAACATCCTGACGAACGGCAGGTTCAACGACGCAGTGAGCGCGTCTTGGGCGCGCACGACCCCCTGCACCTGGCGGTCGAAGTTCTCCGGCACGTAGCCGGCGTACCGGACCGGGACGTCGATGAGCAGGCGCGACGGCGTGAGCCGGCCGGCGTCCGCCTCCAGCCCGTACAGCAGCGGCTTGAGCGTGGATCCTGGCGAACGCGGCACGTCGAACGCCGCGATCTGCCCGCCGTGGTCGGCGTCCCAGAAGTCCAGGCTGCCGACGAGGCCACGCACCTCTCCCCGCTCGTGGTCGATGACCACGATCGCGCCGTTGAAGATGTCCCGCGACACGAGGCCGGCCCGGCGCTCGGCGACGAGGCGCTCCAGAGCGCGCTGGGTGGCGGCGTCGAGGGTCGCGTGCACGACGGGGGCGTCCGAGGCGTCGAGCAGCCTCGCTGCGGCGTGCGGGGCGAGGCGCGGGAGGCGCCGCGCTTCGTCCGGGAGCGGCGCGGCACGAGCCGCTGCTTCGTCCTCCGCGCTGAACACGCCCGCCGCCCGGAGGCGGGTCGCGGCGCGATCACGCGCGACGCGTAGCGCGTCGACGTGGTCCGGACGCGGCGACCGGTCGCCCGGGCGCTGGGGCACCGCGACCAACACGGAGATCTCGTCGGGCGACAACGCGCTCGCGTCGTGCCCGAAGTACGCCCACGCGGCCGCGTGCGCGCCCTCGAGGTTGCCACCGTACGAGGCACGGGTGAGCCAATAACCGAGCACCTCCGAACGACTTCGGCGGATCGCGAGCTGGATCGCCCGCAGCGCCTCGACCACCTTGGACGCCATCGTGCGCGGGCGCGGCTCCACGAGCCGGATCACCTGCATGTGCACGGTGCTCCCGCCGGAGATCACGGAGCCGGCGCGCGCGTTCGAGACGACGGCGCGCGCGACCGAGACGGGATCCACCCCGGGGTGCCACCAAAAACGACGATCTTCCAACGCGATCAACGCGCGGACCAGGTCGGGGTCGACCGGCGTCGCGCCGGACCCGTCGGGCTCGGTGACCGCGGGGATCCGCCACCGATCGTCGGGAGACAGCCGCACGTACAGCACGACGCCGTGCTGGTCCACGACCGTGCGGGATTCCGGCAGATCCAGGCCCGCGGGGAGCGGGATCACCCACGCGGCGACAACGACCAGCAACAGGACGATGCCGAGCCCCAACGCCGCGGAACGGACGGGACCGCGCGGGGCGCGATCCGTCATCCGCCGAACGGAAGCACCACCACCGAGCCGGACTGCCCGGTGGCGGCGAGATCGGGCGCGTACATGCCCGCCGCTTCGGTCGGCGGCCACCCGAACGTGCCCGCGGTCACCGCGCGCGCGGCGTACACGATCGTCTCCGAAGCGCTGCGGCCGAGCGTGCCGAACACCGCGACGCGGTCGTCGCGCACGTCCATGTGCTCGCCCGTCCACGCCCCGCGCGCGAACGACGGCGCCTGCCCGCTCGCGTCGAGCCGCGGGTTCTCGATCTCGAGGCCCGCCGGGATCCGGTCCACCACGACGAGGTTCGGGATCGCGGACGGGCTGGTGTTCGTGATCCGGACCTTGACGTAGACGACGTCGCCCTGACGGAGCGCGCGTGGGTCGACCGCGCCGCCGTTCTGGTCGACCAGCTCTCGGGACACGCTCAGTCCGTCGGATCGCACCTCCCACGACGCGTCGGGCCGCACGCCGCGGCTCTCGACGAACGCCCACACCGCGCCGTCCGCCGACGGCAGATCGAGCACGAGCCCGCTCCGCTCGGACGCGCGCGGCACGAGCCAGGTGGTGTCCTTGCCGGGTCCGGTGTCCGTCGTCGAGGCGCGCCACGCCTTGCCGGCCACCGCCAACGAAGGCGCCCCGAACGACGCCGGCTTGCCGACCCGACGGCCGAGCCCGGTGATCGCCCACCCGAGGTCCTGGGTGGACCACCACGCGCTGCCCCGCGCCTCCAGCGCGCGCGCGAGCACGTCGGCGAGCGGGCCCGCGGCCGCGTCGTCGGCGCCGAACAGATCCTGGTGCAGCACGAGGTTCAACCCAAGCCGCCGGACGTCCGAGTAGAAGCGCGCGTCGTTGGCCCAGCTCATCGCCGGCGCCGTGAGCTCGGGCGTGCGCAGCGCCGACTCGTGGCGGCGATCACCCAGCCGATACAGCGCCGCCTGGAGCAGCAGCACGTCCTCCGCGGCGGCGCCGCCGGACTCACGGGCGCGCGCCGCGAGCAGCTCCTCGATGCGCGCCTTGTTCCCCTTGCCGCCCAACGCGGCCGCGTAGTGCATCCACGCTTCGACGGCCGGCAGGCCCTCTTTGGCGCCGGAGGCGGTCTGCGCCTGCGCCACGCGCTGCTCCAGCCACTGCCCCGCGCTCTCGAACACCGCGTCCGGCACCGGGTGACCGGCGGCCTTGGCCTGGTGGAGCACGATCACCGCGTACGCGCTGCCCCAGTCCGTCGTGCTGGTGCCGCCCGGCCACATCGAGAACCCACCGTTCGGCGTCTGCATCGCGAGCACCCGCGACAGCCCCTTCTTCACCATGTCGTCGATCGCGGCGTCCGCCGCGAGATCGGGCACGACCGCGGGCAACAACGACCGCACGTGCAGCAGCGGCAACAACGACGACGACGTCTGCTCGAGGCACCCGTGCGGGTAGTGTACGAGGTAGCGGAGGTGCCGCAGCGCCTCACCGTACGGGTTCGACGTGACCCAGATCGAGGTCTGTTCGCTCGTGGGGAGCCAGCTCGTGTCGAGGACCGCGCCGAGGTCGTTCTTGCCTGGGCGCAGCGCGATCCGTTGCACCGACGACACCTCCGGCCCGGAGGCCAGGATGGGCACGTCGAGGGCTTCGGTGACGCGATCTTCCCCGCTCTTGGCGACGATCTCGAAGCGCGCGGCCCCGACCTGCCCGGTCACCCTACCCGAGTACAGCACCACCTCGCTCGCGCCGTCGGTGAGCGACACTTTGCGGTCGGCCGGGCCCTCGATCACGACCGGAGCGCGCTCGGCGTCGACCCCGACCCCTTCGAGCGCCGACACCGCCAACGACACATCGACGGTCCGCGCGCCCCCCGACACGTTGGTGAGCGTGACCGGGACCGAGAACACGTCGCCCGCCGACAAGAACCGCGGCACGGTCGACTGCACGACCACCGGGTCCCGCACGGTGACCTCCGCCGACGCCGACCCCGTGCGGCCGCTCGACGTGCTGACCACCATCACCCGCAGCGCGCCTCGGTAGTTCGGGATCTCGAACGGTATGGACACCTTGCCGTTGCTCGGCACCTGAACCGGGCCGCTCCACAACGCGACCGGCTTGACCATCTGGACGCGGCCGAGGGCGTCGCCGCCGTCGTCGCCGTCGCCGCCGTGCTTGCCCGTGCCACCGCCCGCGCGGCCGAGCGCCCAGCCGACCGTCTCGTAGGTCTCGACCCCCAGGGCGCGCTCCGGGAACAGGCCGAGCTGCGGGTCCGGGGTCTTGAACTTGGTGATCTGCAGGATCCCGACGTCGACCGCGGCGACCGTCACCCAGGTCGGACCGTCGGTCGGCGCCACCTCGATCCCGACGTCGAGCGTCGACGACGAACGGACGACCTCCGGCACCTGGATCTGTACGTCATGCGTGAACTTGACGGGCTTGACCCGCACCCGAGTGACACCGAACCCACGATCGGCGATCCACGCGTCGGCGCTCTCTGCGTGCGGGGACTTGAGCACCAAGCCGGTGACGAACACGTCGTCGGTGAACGCGTCGATCTTGAAGGTCCAGGTCACCGGACCGGCCTGCGGGACGTCGACCCACTCGGAGACGAGCACGTCGTCCGTCTCTACGGTCGCGAGCATACGGCCCGGGAACGGCGCGGTGAACGTCACGGTGGCCTTCTCGCCGACCGTTACCGACTCGGGCGCCTCGATCGGCACCGGCTTGGGCTCGAGCGGCGACGGGGTGGACGACATGTACTCGTCCCAGTACCAACGCCGCCCGTCCACCTGCGCCTCGCTCACCGCGTCGCCTGCCCGCGCCTGTACGGCGAACGCCGACGATCCGGCGCTCGGGGTGACCGACACCGCGAACCGACCGCCCTCGACCGCGACCGTGCGCACCGGGCCGTCGGGCAACACGCGGCGGCTGGTCCGCCACCGCTCCTCGCCGGTGCTCGGGTCGAACGCCCACCCGTACTCCGACTCAACCCGGTACGGCTGGATCTCGACGGAGCGCACGCCCGTGGCGAGCGCGCCGTCCCAGTCGACGACGACGCCGGACACCGTGAGCGGGACGTGGGGCTCGGCCCGCGACGTGCCGTAGCGGAGGCCGATGTAGTGCGGCGCCGGGTGCACCTGCGCGGACGCCACCGCCTGCGTGGTCCGCCCGCTGCCGGCCTCGAACACGTCGACGACCGCGTCGACCCGCGCTGGCCCAGTGATGGGTGCGAGCGCGGCGGGCGCGTTCAAGCACCGGACCTTGCCGGTGCCTTGGGCGTCGAGGGTGGCCTCGGCGACGCCCAGCTCGACGGCGCGCCACGAGCCGGCCGGGACGCCGAACGAGTAGTCCTTCCATGCTTCTGGGGTGAACGAACCGGGTCGCAGCACGCACGCGACGTCCACGCGGTTGCCCGCAGCGGGCGCTCCGAACAGGTATCGGGCCTGGATCGCGAGCTCCGGAGCGACGTCGGTGCGGTACGCCGGGTCCACCGACGCGGCCGACACCTTGAGCCGCTCGGGGACGAACTCCTCGACCGACACGGCCACACCGGCCAGATCCTCGGTGCCCGCTAGGGCGCGGATCGACCACGAGCCCGTCGCCGCGAAGTCCTCGAGCTTCACGCTCCAAGTAGCCAGCCCGGCCTCGTTGGTGGTCACCGTGCTCTTGCGGACCTCCTTGCCGCTCGGGTCTCGGACCGAGATGACGAGCGGCACCGCGACCGCGCGCCGCGCGTCGTCCCGCACGATCACGCCGAGCTGCACGGTGTCTCCCGGCCGGTAGACCCCGCGGTCGGTGTACGCGTAGCCCAGGTACGGAGTGGTCATCGTGAACGGCGCGCCCCACACGTCCGACGAGGCGTCGCGGATCCGCAGGTCGTCGAGCTCCATCCAGGACAGATCGGCGCCGTGGCGCACCAGGATGCCGAACGGACCTCGCGGATCGACGGCCTCGACCAGCGGCACGGTGCATCCGCCGCTCGCGTCGGTGGTGCACGTGCCCATCGACGTGCCGGACGACCGGACGACCTCGACCGAGGCGCCCGTGACCGACGACAGATCGTCGGCGCGGACCACCCACACCTCGACCGACCGATCGCCCTCGGCGTCCTTCGGCCGCTTCGCGATGATCTGCAGGTCCGTGACGATGGTGCGCAGGGTAGCCCGGCCGCCGTCTTCGCCGCGGATCATGAACTCGTACAGACCGCGCTGAGGCTCCGGGACCAGCGCCGCGACGTCGACCATCGAGGCGACCGCGGTGTCGGCGGGCGCGGAGAGCTGGAGCGGCCCCTCGGCGATCAGGTCGGAGTCGAAGTCGTCGAGCTCCTCGTCCCAGTCGGTGGCCCAAAACGTGAGGTTGGGCTCCGGGACGTGCCGGACCCGGATCGTGGCCTCGGACACGTTGATCGACTGGATCGGGACGGCCCCCCACAGCGCCCGTGGCAAGTAGCGCCCCTGACCAGCGAACGCGATCGCGGGCCGACGCGGCGGCACCTCGAGGTCGAACCGGTCGGTCCCCACCAGGACCGAGCCGGTCGAGCCCAACGCGCCGGGCGCGAACACCATGGTGGCGGGGCCACGCCGGAAGTCGCCGTGCAGCTCGAAGCCGCCCCGCTTCGGGACGAGGGTGAACGGCACCTCTGGCTCGAGCCGGATCGTGTCGGCCGCCTGCGCGACGTCGGGCCCGCACCCTATCGCCACCTCGACGTAGTCGCCGTCGGACCACACGTCGGTCGTCTGTACGGCTTCGTCGGTGCAATACACACGGATTACGTTGCCGTCGTCACGCGAATCGACCTCGGCGGACACCACGCTCCACGTGCGCGCCTCCGGGTCGATCGCCGCCGTCAACGTTGCGGCGGGCGCGACCCCCAGCACCGACGAGCGCCCGGGGATGCCGGCCGCCAACTCCAGGGTCAGGACGCCAGCTTCCCGGGGCAGTCCGCTCGCGCCGACCCGCACCCGACCGGGGCCTGCTTGCTCGACCTTGGTGATGCGCAGCGTGGACGGGCTCCCCGCTCCGCGATGCGACAACGCCGCTTTCGCCTTCACCGCCGACGCGTCGACCGCGCCCGCGAAGTCGACCAGCGTGACCACGGTGCCCGCATCTTCCGACCACCCTGCGACGACCATACGATCGGCCGCGAACGCCGGGGTCTCGAACACGCCCCCCCACGTCTCGCCGGGACCGGGCGCGAGCGACACGCCGTCGGCGGCGCGCACCTCGCGAACCGTGACGGTGTACACCGTGGAGGGTGCGAGGTCGCCCTTGGCGGTGAACCGCAGCGTGCGCTCGTCTTCCCACCACAGCTCACCGTCTGCCGGCGGTTCGAGGGCGATGACCGTCCCCGTTGCCGGCTTGGTGCGCTGCCCCTCGCCGACCGGACGGACGAACGACACCCGATAGCCGGTGACCAACGCACCATCGCGCGCGGGGGACACGATCGGGGCTCCGGGGGGCGCGAGCTCGGGCGCTGGGCCCGCGTCGACCTCGACGGGCGGCGGATCACTCGACCACTGCTGCTCGATCCCGCTGCACGCGAGCCCGACGAGGAGGACGAAGGCGGAGGTGATGACGGCCGGGAGGCCCCGCGCGGCGAGCGACATTGCTGAAGTCCCCGTCCGACGCTCGTGCGTTGGACGGGACAAGGCTACCGGGGCAGCCCCGGTCGGGCAACGCTCACCGAACCGAAGCGGTCAGTTTCTGGTCGTCGACCAACCCTTGGAGGCGTCGCCGCGGCCGGTCCACACATCGCGGAACGACCCGTCCGGCTGCTGCTGCCGGTACGTGACCGTGACGACGTCCCCCGCGATCGAGACCGCCCACCAGCCCACCAGCGGCAGCGTGCCCGCCTCGAACGCGGCGTCGAACCCCTCCCACGCCCCCGATCCGCGCGCGTGTTCGATCGTCTTCTCGGCGTACCCGCCGTCGGCGGCGCGCGCGTCGAACGCCGCCATCAGCGCGAGCCCAAACAACGGCTCGTGGCTGACCTCCGCGTACGGGAGCGACTCGCCCTTCGCCCACCGCGCGAGCTGCGGGGTGGCGACTCCGGAGTTTCCAGCGACCAAGTACCCCTCGCCGTAGGTACCGGTCGGCAAGAAGAACTCGTTCGTACCCGTCCCGCCGCCGATCACCAGCTTGAGATCGCCGACGCCAGCGTGCTCGTCGATGATCGACAGGATCTCGGACGGCCCACCGTCGTCGTCCATGGAGGTGCCGGCCGCCAGCGTCACCAGCGGATCCGGCATGACGACGACGAGGTGGTCGAAGTCGCCCTTGACCGCCTTCGGCAGCCAGAACGACTGCTCCTCCCAGCGCGACCCCAGCTCCTTACGGTTCGAGTCCGCGAGCAGGATCCGCCAGGTCGCGCCTTGCGCCTCGATGTCGATCGAGCCCCACGACGCCACGCGGTTGTAGCCGATGTCGTTCACGAGGCCCGGAAACGCCGCCCCGAACGCCTTCAGCTTGGGATCGCCGACCCGCTCGCCGTTACCCGGGATCGCGACCACGGGCTTGCGGGCCTTGTTCGTGGAGGTGACCGGCAGATCGAGCACGTCGGCCCAGCGCGCGGCGAAGCTGTCCCACTCCGCCGTCGTGCTGCGCAGCACGTAGTCACCCGACAACATCACGAAGCGCAGGTCGCGGAGGGGGGCCTCGGCGCGCACGTCGGCGATCACGGCGTCGGCGTCGGGCGACTCGAAGCCGATACCTCCCCGGGTGGCCCCCACCAGCGCGAACGTGACCGGCCGATCCGACACCACCTTGCTGCCGGCTTCGGCGTACACCTTGGCGGGCGACACCTTCGCCGGGTCGATGCCGCACGCGGTGAGGCCGACGAGGGCGGCACAGACAGAGATCATGCGGCTCATGCCTGGCCTTCCGACACGAGGACCTTCTTGTAGGTGCGGTAGGTCTTGTAGATGTGGGCGCCGAGCTTCTCGAGCGCGCCGCGCATCCGGAAGTTGTCGTGCAGGATCAGGCTGGCGTCCGCGCCTCGGATGTTCATCTTCAGGCCTTCTTCCCAGGTCTTGTAGTACAGCAGCGCGCCGACGGGCCACCGCTGCCACGTGGTGGTCACCCCGAGCGCGAACACACGGATCTGGTCGACGTCGCGGCGACCGAACAGCCAATGCCACCAGCCGAACGGCAACAACCGGCCGTTCATCCGCTTGACGACCTGGTTGACGTCCGGGAACGTCAACGACGCCGCGATGGGCTTGCCGTCGACCAGGGCGAACCAGATCAACCGGGGATCGGCGAACTCCTTGATGCCGGCCGCGATCGTCTTGAACTCGTCCCACTCGACCTGCACGTGGCCCCAGTTGTCGTGCCACGCGTCGTTGTAGATGTCGAAGAACCAGCGCACCTGGGTCTCCCAGTCGGAGAGATCCGCCATCCGGAGCTCGATCTCCGGCTTACGCTGCATGAGCCGGTTCGCGATGTCCGCGATGTTCTGCGGCATCGGGCCCTTCGGCAACCAGTACGCGTACCAGTCCATCGCGACCTCCATGCCGAGGCTGCGATAGATCCGCTCGTAGTACCACCGATTGTGTGGATTGAGCAGGGGCGGATCGGTGTCGAACCCGTCGACCAGCAACCCGAACTCGTGGTTCGTGTTGAAGTTGAACGGGCCGCGCATCTCCTTCATGCCGCGCGCGCGCAGCCACGCCTCGGCAGCGCTCAGCAGCGCGCCAGCGACCTCCTCGTCGTCCGGGAACTCGAAGAAGCCGAAGAACCCGACCCCTGGCTCCTTGGCCTGGAAGGCGTGGTCCACCTGGGCGCTGATCGTGCCGACCGTCGATCCGTCGCGGATCGCCACGAACAACTGTACGTCCGCCTTCTGGAAGTAGACGTTCTTGGTCGGATCCAAGAACACCTTCCGCTCCATGATCAGCGGTGGCACCCAGTGCGGGTCGTCGGCGTAGATCGGCCACCACGCCTTGACGAAGCGCGTGATGTCGCGCGGAAGCTGAATGGGCTCAACGGTAACGGCCACGCCTCGATCCCCCTTGCGGCGCGGACACTACTCGACGGTGACCGCCTTCGCGAGGTTTCGTGGCTTGTCGATGTCGCGCTTGAGCATGACTCCGGCTCGATACGCCAACAATTGGAGGGGCAGGACCGTGATGAGCGGGCTGAGCCAGTCTTCGGTCTGCGGGACCGGGATGGACAACCACGCCATCGACGCGATCTCGTCGTCGCCCTCGGAGTGGATCGCGATCACGCGCGCGCCGCGGGCTTGGACCTCCTTCATGTTCGAGATGGCCTTCTCGCGCTGGCTGTCGCGCGGGGCCACGAACACGACCGGGCTGCCCGGCTCGAGCATCGCGATCGGCCCGTGCTTCATCTCGCCGGCTGGGTACGCCTCACACGGGATGTAGGCGATCTCCTTGAGCTTCAGCGCGCCTTCGAGCGCCACCGGGAACGAGAACCCGCGGCCGAGGAACAACACGTAGCGCGCCCCGACGACCGCCTGCGCGGCCTGCTCGATCGGGCCGGGGTTGGCCAGGTACTGCGCGATCCGCGCGGGCGCGTCGAGCAGCGCGCGGGCGACGCGCTGGCCCTGCTCGAGCGACAGGTTGCTCGTGCGCGCCAGCATCAGCGTGAACACCAGCAGCGCCGTGACCTGCGACGTGAACGCCTTCGTGGAGGCGACCGCGACCTCCGGCCCGGAGTGCACGTACACGCCTTGCCCGCACGTGCGCGCGATCGTGGATCCAACGACGTTCACGACGCCCATCACCTCGCCGCCCTTGACCTTGACCTCCTGGACGGCGCCGAGCGTGTCGATCGTCTCGCCGGACTGGGACACTGCGAAGAACAACGCGTCGGGCAGCACGATCGGGTTGCGGTACCGGAATTCGCTCGCGATCTCGGCGCGGGCCGGAACCCGGGCGAGCGCCTCGATCGCCATCGCGCCCACCATTCCGGCGTGGTAGCTCGTGCCGCAGCCGAGGTTGACGACCCGGCGGATCGCGACCAGCTCGCGCGGGCCCATGTTGAGGCCACCGAGCTTGGCGTTGCCCTCGTCGACCTGGATGCGCCCGGTCAAGCAGCGCTGCACCGTCTCCGATTGCTCCTTGATCTCCTTGAGCATGAAGTGGGGCTCGTCGCCGCGCTCGGCGACCGAGTAGTCCGACTCCAGCAGCTCGTCGGCGCGATCGACCGCTCGACCCGCCAACGTGCGCACCCGGGCGCCGTCGACGGTCATGATCGCGACCTCGCGGTCGTTCAGGTACACCACGCGGCGCGTCCAGCTCACGATCGCCTGCGGGTCGGACGCCAGGATCGTCTCCCCGTTGCCGAGGCCGATGACGAGCGGCGACCCGTTGCGCGCCGCGATGATGACGTCGGGGTGATCGAGGAAGCAGGCCGCGATCCCGAACGTGCCGCGCAGCTGGCGGATCGCGACGAAGAACGCCGCCTCGGGGTCGCCCTGGTACGCCTGCTGGATGAGGTGGGCGATGATCTCGGAGTCGGTCTCCGACCGGAACTCCACGCCCTCGGCGATCAAGTGGGCCTTCAGCGCGGCCATGTTCTCGATGATGCCGTTGTGGACGATCGCGATGCGGTTCGGGCCGTCGAGGTGGGGGTGCGCGTTCGCCTGGGTGACCCCGCCGTGCGTCGCCCACCGGGTGTGCGCGATCCCGACGTTGGCGCGCGGCGCGTCGGTCAGGGTCTGGTCGAGCGTGTCGACGCGCACGATGTCCTTGCGCACCCACAGCCCCTCGGGGGTGTTGAGGCAGATGCCCGTCGAGTCGTACCCGCGGTACTCGAGGCGCCGCAGGCCGTCCATCAACCGGGGCAGTGCGTCATTCGGTCCGATATAAGCTACGATTCCACACACGCGATCACCTCGCCGGTGCCCGGGCCTGTTCGACGAGCCTCCGTACGTCGGCCGCCGCAGTGGACGAATAGCCGACCACCCGACCGGTGGCGCGCCCCTCGGCGTCGAACACCCACACGGTTGGCAGACTCCGCACCTGGAACGCGGCGCCGAGCGCGGGCGCGCGGCACACGGCGGCGCTGTCGGGCGGGTGCAGCTCGGCGAGGCCGCGGGCGTACGCGCGCTGCTCGTCGTCGGCCGACACCGCGAGCACCCGCACCGAAGCGCCCCACTCATCGGTGAGGCCCTTCAAGTCGGCGAACAAGTCGTGGCACGGACCGCACCACGACGCCCAGAACATCACGACGACGGGCGCGCCGGCGAGGCCAGCGGCGGACATCGGCGCGTCGTCGACGCGGCAGCTCGACAGGTCGGGCAGCGGCTCTCCGACCGCGCCCCCGAAGCCGATGGT
>CAIUDO010000596.1 GCA_903897935.1 uncultured Pseudomonadota bacterium | reverse complement strand
GGAAGGCGTGAGCCGGTGCGCGACGCCCTCCGTCGCGTCGAGCGCGGCGAGGCGCGCCTCGGCAGCCGCCACCTGCTTCTCGAAGTGAACGATCTGCGCCTCGTAGCGGGCGACCAGCGTCGGGTCCGTCTGCTCGGTGACGCGCTCCCGGGCGGTCGTCAGCCGCGCCCGAGCGCGCTCGACGTCTTGCTTGGCCCGCGCCAGCGCCCCGTCGACCACGAACCCGGTGGCGCCGTCGACGAAGTCCACCCGCAGCACGCCCAACACCTTCGTGCGGGCGCCGACCGACAACACCAGCGGGGCGGCGCCCGAGCCCAACGGCTCCGGCCCCTGCCGCGTCTTGCCGGTGCCTCCGTCGACGACGAGGTCGCCGAGCCCCGCCGCCCCGATCGCCCCGAGCCCGACGGTGTCGAGCGGCGCCAACACCACCCGCACGTCGACAGGCGGGAGCGCGTCTAGGGCCGCCCGGATCGCCGCGACCGGCTCCCCGACCGTGCAGCCGGTCACCTGCCCCGCGGTGACGCCCACCACCCCGACCCGCCGACCCCCGCGCTCGACGACGACCGACGCCGGATATGGGGACGCGCCGTCACAGACCAGGTTCGCCGCGACGACCGGCAGATCGGCGACGATGGCGCGCACCTCGGCCGCGGCGCCCAACGACCAGTCGTTCGCGCCGAGCGCGACCGCGTCGACGCCGACGAGGCGCCACGCGTCCGCGATGAGCCGCGCCTTGGCCAGCCGCTGCGCGGCGTCGTCTGGGGAGCGCGCGGGCGTCGCCGCACCGAGGGAGTTGCCCCCCTCGAGCACGACTACCTCACCCTCCGCGCGCAGCTCGCTGATGACCGTGTTTCGCCTGGGCAGACCGCCCAGCGGGTTCTTCGGTCACCCACACGGCTCGATCTCGTTCTCCCCGCGCCCCTCGTGCACGATCGTGATCTGCGCGACCGCTGGCGCCGCGGGCTCGCTCGGGACCGGCTCGGCGCACGCGAGCATCCACCACGTGATCATGGCTCGTCCCCCTGCTCGCCGGACACCCGCTTCTCGGCGTCGCGCTCCAGCTTTCGCCCGTGCTCCCGCACCAGGTCCTCGACCACCGAGCCGATCGAGCCCTCCACCTCGTACACCGTGGGATCCCCGACCACGCGCACGTACCGGCGACGCTCTTCGCCGCCTTCGATCGCCTCGCCGACCTCCAGCACCTGGACGCCGTCTTCGAACGTCATGGCGATGCGCGCGAACGGGGGGTCGAGGCCCGCTCCGGGGGGCGCGCCGCCGTCGTGGAACGCGAGCGCCTTCGGGTCCGCCGCGCGCTCCGCGAGGCGACGCGGCGTCGAGCCGGGCACGGGCGTGCCGTCGTCCCACCGCCAGCCGTCGGTCGTGCGGAACACCCGGATCGAGGCCCCGTCGCGCTCCGCCGTGAGCTCGGTCATGTCCCACTCGTGGCGCCCGAGCACGTCGCGCTGGCGGTACTGCTCGATCGGCAGGCGAAACGCTTCCAGGAAGCCCTCGCGGGTCGTGTAGATCGCGTCGTCTTCGACCCGGTACGCGTACCGCATCGCCGGCTCGTTCTCCGGCGGATCGGGCACCGGCGCGCCCACCCGGACCGTCACCGTCTCGCCCGTCTCGATGCCGATCCGCACCTCGGCGACGGGCTGATCGAGGCCATACAGCGCCATCGTGGCGGGGTCCGGGTGGTCAGCGACGAACGCGAACGCCTTGAGCGCGCCCGTGCGCCCCAACATCGTGCGCACCTCTTCGCGGCTGGCCGCCTGCACGACGGGCACCGTCTGGCGCCACCGCTTGGGGTCGACGCGCTCGAAGGTGATCCGCCGCCCGTCGACCGTCGCGTCGATCAGGTCCGCTTCGTCAGCCTCCAACCAGGCGAAGCGCCGCTCCCGGAACTCGTCCAGCCCCAACCGATAGTAGTCGAGGGCGCTCTTCTTGACGACGTACACCGCGTCGCCGGGGATCGGCCGGATGTACCAGCTCACCGACGACGGGTTCGGGTCGCCCGCTTCGAACTCGACCGTCCGGCCGTCTTCGAGGGTCAGCGTGACACGGATCGCGCCTTCACCGAGGCCGAACTTGGCGAACTCCGCCTCGTCGCTCGGCGTCGCGACCGTCGCGCGCGCGGTGAGGTCGTGCAGCTGGTGCGCCACACGGCGGACCATCGAGCGGCTCGGCCGCCAATCCGACCCCACCACCGTCCACGCGCCGTCGACGAGCACGAGCTCGAGGGTGGTGTCGGCCCGCACCACCCGCACGCCGATCAGCGCCTCCTTCTCGAACCGGAACAGCTCGGGCGCCGCCGCGACGGGCGGCGGGCCGGCGTCCAGCACGCGCGACGCCCACCATCCCCCGCCGACGACGACGAACACGGCGCCCGCGGCGATCGCCCCGCGAAACCTACGAAGGGTGCTCACCGGCCTCTCCTCCCCCACCAGACGACGGCGCCCGCGAGCACAGCGAGCAGCGGCAGCCCCGCGAGCACCACCCACTGCACGAGCCGGAGCTGGCCGACCGACAACGCGAGGCGCCGCACCCCTGGCGGCCGCCCGACGCGCCACAGCCCGTCGTCGTCGCCGGTCAGCCACCGGACGACGTTCACCGCGAAGGTGCTGTTGCCAGGCCCATCCCCGATGAGCTCCTCCGTCAAGAGGTCGGTGTCACCGGAGACGACGACGCGCGTGACGCGGCCGGCGTTGACCTTTGGGTGCGGCGGGGTGGCCTCCAACGCGACGACGACCGACGCGGGGCCCGGGCCGTCTTCCCCCTCGACGTACACCGCCGGGCGCTCGGTGCCGCGCTCGATCCAGCCTCGGCGGCTCGTCGCCAGGAGGGGCGTGACGACCATGCCCTCGGCCGCCGCGACGTCGACCGGGGCCGCGTGCGCGACCATCGTGGTGACGTTGCCCTCGACAAGGCCCTCGGTGACCGGATGCGCGCCGTACCGCAAGACGGGACGATCTTCGTGGGGGAACACCGCGACCGTGTCGAACACGACGCCGGCCTGGGTGCGCACCCCGAACAGGTCGAGCGCGCGCGGGAAGCTGCCGCCCGGATCGATGAACACGCCGAGGCGCCCGCCGCGGCCAAGGTACTCGACGAGGGCCTCCTCCTCGACGGGGGCCAGCGGGGCCGTGGCGCCGACGATCAGCACCGCGTGGGTGTCTTCGGGGATCGCGGGCGCCGCGCCCTCGGCGTCGCGCAGCAGATCGAGCGGGCTCACCTCGAAGCCGTGGTTCTCGAGCAAGCCGATCCAGGCGCCGAGCCCACGTGGCCCGGTCGCGTCGACGGTGCGCTCGCCGTGCCCCTGGAGCAGGTACACCACCCGCCGCGACGAGGTGAGCACCTGGTGCACCGCCCGCGCGACCACTGGCTCCCCGACGAAGTCCCAGCCCTTCTCTTTGTTGCGCCGGAACAAGTCGCGGTCCGAGATGTCGACCCGATCGTCGGGCCCCTCGACGACGACCGTGCCGTACCGGCTCACCCCGAGCCGCTCGGCCGTGAGCCGGTCGGCGTCGAAGTCGACGAACTGGATCTCGATCGCATCGGTACGAAGCGCGATCTCACGCAGCAGGTCGCGGACCGCGCGGTCCTTCACCCACGCCTCGTCGCCCTTCTGCTGCGCGCTGAACGCCGTGATCTTCACCGCCTTGTCCGCGCGTCCGACCGCCTCGATCACCGCCTCGGTCTCGGGGCGCAGCGTCGACAACCCGTCGGCGCTGACGTCCCACCGCAGGCGGTACCTCCCCGCGAGATCGACGGCCACGACGACGATCGCGACGACGAACACCGACACGATCGCGGCGTTCGCGCCGGTGAGCAAGCGACGCTTCCAGTGCACGCGCTCGCTCATCGCCACCGCCTCGACTCGATCGACCGCCAGGTCAGGAACAAGAACACCCCGGTGAAGCCCAGGAACCACGCGAGGTCGCCCGTGTCGATCACGCCGCGCGCGAAGCTGCGCAGGTGCTCGAGGAACGACACCCAGTCGAGCACCGGGGCCGCCCACGCGGGCAGGTACGACGACACCGTGCTCGACAACCAAAACGGCAGCAGGAGCAGGATCGCGCCCACACCCGCGACCATCTGATCGCGCGTGAGGGTGGAGGTGAACAAGCCGGCCGCGGAGAACGCCGCGCAGCACACCACGAGCCCGAGGTAGGACGTCAACAACACGCCCGGGTCGGGATCTCCGTACAGCGCGAGGATCCCCGCGTACACCCCGGTCGCGCCGACGAGCACGCCGCAGAGCGCGAGCACGGCCAGCCACTTGCCCAGGATCAACGCCCCGAGCGGCACGGGCGCCGTCATCAGGAGCTCGAGCGTGCCCGCCTTCTGCTCCTCGGCGAACGACCGCATCGTTACGAGCGGCAAGCAGAAGATCAGGGCGACCGCGAGGTTCGACATGGTGGCGCGCAGGGACGCTTCACCGGTGAGCGCGACGCCCAAGTAGAAGAACAGCCCGCCAAGGAAGAGGAACGACGCCAAGAAGACGTAGGCCATCGGCGACAGGAAGTAGACCCGCAGCTCCTTGCGGGTGACCGCGAGCGTGGCGCCCACGAAGCCGGGCGCGCGCCCCATCGACGCTGGTCCGCTCGACCCGGTCATGACTCCGACCCCACGAGCGCCAAGAACACCTCCTCGAGCGACGCCCGGTGCGGCACCAGCGCCTCGATCGGCCACCCGCGCGCGGCCGCAAGCGCCGAGACCGCCACCGCGTGCCCTGGCCCGCCCCGCAGACGGTACCGCTTGCGCGCACCGTCCGAAGCGAGCGCTTCGACCGACGTGATCTCGGGGAGGCCCGCGAGCCGCCCAGCGGCGTCATTGTCGGCGGACGCCAGCACCAGCTCCGTCCACGCGCCCGCGCCCGCGGCGTCGGCCAACGCCGTGACCGTTCCGTCGCCGACGATGCGACCGCGGTGGATGATCACGACCCGGTCACACAGCGCGTCGACCTCTTGCAGGATGTGCGTGGACAACACGACCACCCGGTCGGCCGCGAGCTCCTTGACCAGGGCGCGCACGCCGACGAGCTGCGCTGGATCGAGGCCGCTCGTGGGCTCGTCCAGGATGAGCAGCGGCGGATCGTGGACGATCGCCTGCGCGAGCCCGACCCGCTGCCGATACCCCTTCGACAACGACCCGAGCAACCGGCGCTCGAAGCCACGCAGCCCGACCCGCTCCATGGCGTCGCCGACGCGGGCGAGGCGGACCGCGCGCGGAACACCGCGAATCTCAGCGGTGAACGTGAGGTATTCGCCGACCGACAGCTCGGGGTACAGCGGCGGCGTCTCGGGCAGGTACCCGACACGCGCCTTGACCGCGAGCGGGTCCTCGAACACGTCGAAGCCGCACACGACCGCCGACCCCTCGTTCATGGGCAAGAACCCGGTCAGCATGCGCATCGTGGTGGTCTTGCCCGCGCCGTTTGGCCCAAGGAACCCGACGATACCCCGGGCGCCCACCGACAGGTCGACGCCTTGCACCGCGACGATCGACCCGAAGCGCTTGGTGAGGCCCCGCGCCTCGATCATGTGCTTGCTCCCGACACGGACGCTGCTTACCCGCTCTTGGGCAGCGCGGCGACCTCGTTCGCGCCGTGGTCGCCCCCGTCGTCGCGTGGTAGGCGCGCGAATGCTCCTTCTGTTCGTCATGGCGGCGCGGCTGGCCGCGGCCGGCGAGGTGGTCGACCGCGTGGTCGCCGTCGTGGAAGACCGCATCGTGCTCGAGTCGGACGTCCGCTGGGAAGCGGCGATGATGCAGGTGGAGCCAGCGCCCGCGTTGTTGTGGGCCCGCACCGGCGACGCTGCGGTCCGCGCGACCGAGGCGGCAGGCATTCGGGTGCTCGCGGGCGACATCGCGCTGTACCAGCCCGACTCGGGCGGCGTCGCAGAGCGGGTCTTGGTGTTGTCCGACGCGGTCGGGGGCCCGGCCGCGCTCGACGTCTGGTTGGCCGGCCTCGGGGTCGACCGGGAGGGGCTCGTGGAGCTGCTGCGGCGGCGCATGATCGCCGAGGCGTGGGCGGCCCGGAACGTCGCCGTGCGCGCGGAGGACGAAGCGGCCTGGATCGCCGCCTGCGACGACCTGGTGGCGTCCCAGCTCGAGCGGCTCCGCTTCCGTCGGACGGCCCCGATCGCGCCATGACCGTCGTCCGCCCAGCCACCCCCGCCGACGCCAACGCCATGGCGTTCATCGAGGCGAACAACGAGATCATGCGCGTCGGCGTCGACGGCGCGCGCCCCCCATGGAGCGCCGCCGCGATCCGCACCACCCTGCTGGCGCGCGGCCGCGCCTGGGTCGCGCTCGTCGATGACGCCGTCGTGGGGCACATCATCACGCAGTCGGTCGACGACGAGGCCGAGCTGCTCGCGGTGGGCGTCGCCCCTGAGGCCCGTCGACGCGGCGTCGCCCGGGCGTTGTTGTCGACGGCGCACGCCGCGTGGGTCGCGGCGGGGGTGCGATCGGCCACCCTCGAGGTTCGGGTCGGTAACGGGCCGGCGATCAGCCTGTACCGGGCCTTCGGCTGGTTCGCTGCGGGCGTGCGGCGGGGGTACTACGCCGACGGTGAGGACGCGATCGTGATGCGCTGGGAGATCGGATGATCGCAGGGGCGCTCGCGGCGGCGGCGTGGGCCGCGCCGTGCGTTGCGACGGGCGCCGCAGACGCGGCGTACAACCAGGCGGCCCCCGTCGGCGCGCCCGTGGTCCTGGTGCTCGAGCTGTGGCCCGAAGGCGCTCCCCCGGGCTGGACCGAGGCGGTGCTCGACGCGCTCGACGCCCGCGATCTCCGCGCTGGCGTCGTGGTGTCCCCCGAAGGCATGCGCGGCGAGGCCGGCCTCGTCGTCGCGTCCGCGGTCGCGCGTGGCCACGAGCCAGTCCTCGCGTTGCCGACCTCGTCCGGCGTCTCGCTCGACGGCCCGGCTGAGGCCAGGGCGATCGCTGTCGAGATGAAGGAGCGGGTCGGCGCCCGCCCACGCGCGGTGTGGTCGCCGCTCACCGTGCGACGCGACGAAGCGATCCTGCTCCAAGCTGGCTTCCGAACGATGCTGGCCGGCGCGGGCGGCGCGGTCGCGGCGCCGCGCATCGGAGCCCGGTTCGAGGACCAGATCGTCGAGACGGTGGTGCTGCCGGGCGGCCCGTACGCCGACGCTTGTGGCACCGATCCGCGGGTGGTCGGGTTCTTGCCGAGCACCGGCGACCGCGCAGCGACCGCGCTGCGCGGCGCCGCGGCCGCTGGCGGCTTCGGCGTCGTGCGGCTCGAGCTGATCGGCGCCGGCGGCACCCTCGACGACGCGGCCCAGCTCGCCCGGTGGCTCGACGC
>CAIUDO010000595.1 GCA_903897935.1 uncultured Pseudomonadota bacterium | reverse complement strand
CGCGGCGGGCACGCCCGGGTCGACGGTGGTGGAGATCGGCACGCCGCTCGCTGCGATGGTGCCCGACGAGCTGCCGCCGGAGGGTTCGCCGTACTTCTTCGTCGCCGAGGGGCGGGTCCCGGGCGACCTGATCTTGCCGCCCGGGGTGCGCTTCGAGGGCCTGGGCGAGCGGCTGGTGGTCGCGGGGTCGCTGGTGGGCGAGGGCGTGGTCCTGCGGGACCTCGAGATCGTCATCGAGGCTGGTGGGCGCGCCACGCTGCGGGACACGATCGTCGAGGGTGGGGTGGTGCCTGAGGCGGTCGAGCTCGACGAGGTCGAGCTGTTCGAGGTCGCCCGCGAGTGACGCCCGGGTAACGGCGGGTCAGCGGCTGTAGCGGCGCAGGAGGGCGCGGCCCTCGGTGACCGCGGCCGGCTCGGGTGGCATCGCGAAGCGGGTGAACGGCACCCCGGCGGCGGTGAGCGAGGCCTCGATCGGCTCTGCCGGGCCGATCAACGTGACCACCTCGTGGCCGGCGCACGCCGCGCCCGCGGCCTTCACGTCGGCGGGGTCGGCGGCCGCGACCCGGGCGGCGCGCTCCGTCACCCAATCCGGCCCGAACCCGAGCCCGGCCGCCTCGGTGAGCTGCTCCATGACCTGGCCGGACGTGCGGGTGTCGAGCAGCAGCGCGCGCCCCAACGACGCCCGCGCGCCGTCGAGCTCCGGGCCTGGGAGACCGGCGCTGACCGCCTTGACCGCGTCGAGCACCAGCCGGACCGCGCCACCCGCTGCCAGCGGCTCGACGGCCGCCTCGACGTGCAACATCGTCGGCGCGATCGTCGACGGCTCGGTCCAAGCGGAGAAGTCGTAGGTCAACCCAGACTGTTCGCGGAGCACCTCCCAACCCCGCGCGCGAACCACCTCGGCGGTCAGGCGATACGCGGCGTCCCGGGTGGGCTCGGTCGGGCCCAGCCAACACTGCAGCGTGAGCTCGGCCTGGCTGGCTTCGGGCGTGTGGATCACCCACACCGCGCGCTCCGGGGTGGTGGTGGTGGCCTTTGGCGGCGGCGGCGCGCCGCCGGTCGCCTTCCAGCTCCCGAGGTGGGTCTCGGCGAACCGCACGTACGCGGCGGGATCGCTGATGTCGCCGACGAACACGGCGACCGCGCGATCCGGCCCGATCGCCACGTTGCCGAACGCGCGCACCACCTTGGCCGACGCCGCGGTGGCCAGCGCGAGGTGGTCTTCGTGGTACGCCGACGCGGCGCCGTTGCCCCACAGCGCGGTGGTGCGCAGGCGGTCGGCGTGGGTCGACGCGTAGCCCCAGTCCCACGCGAGGGCGGCCTTGTACTCGTCCCAGAAGGTGCTGGGCGCCGGGCTGATCGCCAACTGCCGGACGTCTTTGGCCAGCATCGCGAGCGCCGCCTCACCGCTCACCGAAGGCAGGTACATGCTGTCGCGCACGTACGCGTCTTCCCAGTACGTACGCCATGTCCCGTACATCACGAGCGCGAGGTCGGCAGTCGCGTAGTTGTAGTCGGTGAGGTAACGCTGCTCGGTGGCGGCCCAGAGCGCGAAGCCCAGCCCGGGGTCGGGCGCCGCGTGCGGGCCGCCCGGGATCACGATCGACTCGTGCACGATCCCGGTCTGCCCCCACGGCAACACCCACACGTCCATGCCGTTCGGCAACGTGTGCGTGGTCGCGGTGAGCTTGGGGGGCGGCGGCGCCGTCGCGGCGAGGTCCGGCGCCCACACGAACGCGGGGACGTCGCGGACCGTTGTGTCGACCGACCCGTTGCCCGCGCTCACGATCGCGCCCAACGCGGCGCGCCCGCGCTTGATCCACTGGTTGGCGTACGCGACCGCGGGCGCCTCGTCGGCGCTCGTGAGCTCGCCGAGCGCGCGCTCCGCGAAGTCGAGCCGGCCGGTGCGGTGCGCGTACACCGCGCGATCCGCAGCGGCGGAGCCGACCCCGACCGCGGCGTTCTCGTGCACGTCGATCAGGCCGAGCGCGGCGTCCAGCCGACGCGCGCTGTAGCGGCGGTCGAGGAAGGCGTCGGACGACAGCTTGCCGGCGCCCTCCGAGACCTCACGCGCCGCGTCGTCGGCGATGGAGGGGTCGCGGACGCGGAACGTACACACGACGATCCCGACGCGGGCGCGATCGTCGACGCCGCACGACATGTTGGTGACCGTGCGGTCAGGGCCCGTGAGCAGCTCGGACTCGGGCTCCGCCAGCACGTCCTCCAGCTCCGGCGCGAGCAGGTGGGGGAACGACGCGGGGCTCGTCGACGTGGGCACGGCCCACGCGAGCACGCCGACCGCGCCGCTCGTGGGGGCGTCGACACGAAGGACGGCGTCGGGGTTGGTGGGGACCGGCGGGGTGAGCGGCGCGACGGTGCGCGGCTTGCACGCCTTGGCCCCGTCGCGGCGCGCGGCGAGGACCTTGGACGCCCCGAGCGCCTGCTCGACCTGCTGGAACGTGACGGCTCCGGAGAGCACCAGGGTGGCCCGCTCGGAGCGGTAGTTGGTGGCGCCGAACTGGGTAGCGTCGCTGAGCGTGAGGCCCGCGAGCGACGCTTCCGTCCCGATGATGGGCCGACGGTACGGGTCGCCTTCCGGGAACAGGGCCTCGACGACCGCCTGCACGCCGCCGATGCCGCGGTGGTCGTAGGTCTGGCGCAGCTCGCTCGTCACGACCGCCCGCTCGGCCTGGAACAGCGCCTCGCTGACCCCGGTGACGGGCGCGGACAACAGTCGCTCCTCGAGCGTCATCAAGGTGGAGAACGATCCTGCTGGCACCGTGATCTCGTACACGACCTCGTCGTGGGTCGTGTAGGCGTTGCTGAAGCCGCCGAGCGCCTCGACCTGCGCGCGCACGCCGGGTGCGCCCGAGCGGAAGTACAGGTGCTCGACCAGATGGGCGAGGCCCTCCTTTCCGGGGGGATCGAACGCCGATCCGGCGTCAATGACGGTGGTCGCGTGGATGATGGGGTGGCCGGGGAACGGCTGGACGACCACCTGCAGCCCGGAGTCGAGGCAGTACTGCCGAAACCCAGCTTTGAGCTGCAGGTTCGGCTGCTGGGTCGGGTTCAGGTTGGAGGTCGGCTGCGCCTGACCGAGCGCGACGAACGGCAACCACACGAGCATCCCACACCCCCGCTGAGGGGGCGGAGCTTACACGGTCGCCGATGCAAAGTCAGCGGAGGCGCTCGCCTACGTACAGGGACTCGAGGGTGCCGATCGTATCGGCCTCATCGGGGCCCTTGTCCGAGCGGACCGCTACGATCTTGGGCCCGCGCAGCTTGAGCTCACCCGTGGTGGTGTCCTTCAGCACGTCTTCGAACCGCACCGAGACGACGAGGAACGGCCGCAGCTCGATCCCGCTGCGCTCACCGCTCGCGCTCTGCCGCGTGACGCGCCGCCCGGTGATCAGGCCTTCGCGCGCGATCACCTGCTGCAACTCCCGGTCGCGCTCGACGTCGAGCCCGGCGACGTCGCCGATGTCGACCATCTCGCCGTTCCGATCCCGCGCCGCGATCACGTACGAACCGAACATCCCGGCGGTGCGCTTCTCGGTGACCGCGAACACCGCTCCGATGATCACCAAGTCGAGGGTGACCTCCGGCTTACGCTTCATCCACGTGGGGTCGCGCTGGCCGAGCCGGTACGGGCTGCGCGGATCCTTCAGGATCACGCCCTCGTAGCCCTGCGCCCGGAAGTGCTCGTACAAACGGTTTACCTCTTCGTGGTTCGCCGCTTGTTGGCCCAGTGACACGTCGATCGGGACGGGCAGCGGGAACATTGAGGTTGGACCGACCACGGCGGCGAGGCGGCCGCGGCGGTCCACGAGGGGGCGCGCGGTGAGGTCGTGCCCATCCAGGTAGAGCAGGTCGAACGCCGCGAACCGGAGCTGGACCGCGCGCGTGGCCTCCCCCTGCAGGGCCTTGTAGACCTCGTACACGCCCGCCGGCCGCGGCCCGTCGGCGCGGATGATCGTGCCGTGCAGCTCGCCGTCAATGATGCAGTTGCGAACCGGCAACGCGCGCACCGACGCCGAGAGGCCGCGCGCGAGCTCCAGCCAGTCCTGCCGGTTGCGGGTGTAGGCGGCGACCAGCACCGTTCCGTGCGCGTCCGTCGACTTGTGCAGCAGCAGGCGGATGCCGTCGTACTTACGCTCGACCCAGGTGGGGTAGCTCCGGTTCTCCGACGCTTTTCCGCCGGCCAACGCGGGGCGGAATGGGACGAGGGGCTGAAGCTGGACCTCCCGCAGCCCCGCCGCGCCTTCGGTCGCGAGCAGGTGCGCTACCCGGAACGGATCGGACAGGGCCATCGCGTGGGCGACCTGCTCCGGATCGGCTTGAAAGACGTCGGCGAGGGCGCGCGCGAGCACCGGGCCCTGCACCTCCATCCCGAAGCCCGCCTTCTTCTGGACGAGCCGGGCGAGGCACCACGCCTCGACGCGCCCGCACCGCTGCAACAACGAGCGCAGGACCGCGAGCTTGTCGGTGCGACCGAGGTCGGGCAGCGCGCGCAGCGCGAACAGGACCTCCGCGGCGGTGAGCTTGGGCTCGCGGTGCGCGACGCCCGCGTGCTCGGCGAACAAGACGCTGACGTCGCCGACCCGCGCGAGCTGGTCGAGCATCTCGCGGCGCGTCCGCATCTGTAGCGATTGAAGGAGGGTGATCAGGCTGTCCCGCTGGATGCCCGCCGCGCGACCGCCGAACGGGTCGCCCAGCACGCAGCACAGGCGTGTGAACGGGTCGAGCCCGAGCTGCGCGCTGTCCCGCCGCAAGAAGTCGCGGATGAGGGCCTCACGCTCGGCGGTGTTGGGGGGCGGTGGCGCCTGAATCCGGAGGACCCACGCCGCTTTCTCCTGACTCAAGCCTGACAACGGCAACAGGAGGCCGCGGCACAAGCTCACGAACGGGATCGAGGCGAGGCGGCCCATGCTCGCTGGGGCGGGGGGCGCGCCCTCGGCGTCGGCGTCGGCCTCGGCGGTCAAGAGGTGGCGCATCGCGGCGTGCAGGTGGACCGGCAGGCCCAGCACCTCGTCGAGCCAGCCGGCCGGGTCGTGCGCGCCCATGCCGCCGGTGAGCTCCCCGAGATCGTCTTTCTCTGCGAGCCAGCCGCGCACGTCGTTGACGGAGACGACCCTCATGCGCGCGGTTCGGGCGGGACCATGTCGGCCGGCTGGGACGGGTGCATCTGCAGCGCGCCGGTGGGGGCTTGCTGGGTGATGCGGATCGGGTGGGGGTGGACCGGCGTGGTCACCGACTTCACCGCTCGGAGCACGGAGATCGTGTCGCGGTAGCTGCCGCCCCACTGCGCCGCCATCTCCTTCGACGTGAGCGTGAGCTGCTCGATGAGGAACACCGCGTCCGCGGTGTGCATGAGCGCCTCGCCACCCACCGGCTGGCCGGTGTCGCGGATCTGACCGATGCAGATGCAGGTGACGCCCTTCTCGTGGTTGTAGGTCTTGAGCGCGGAGAGGTTGTCGGCCGTGCGGTTGCGCGTGGGGTCGAGCATGTTCAGCGAGTCGACGACCACGAACCGGATGCCCTCCTTCTCGATGAGGTACCGGTAGCGCTGCACGAAGTCGTCCCAGGTCTGGTTGCGGTGGTACTGGGCTTCGAGCACGTACAGACGCTCGAGCGGACCGGCCCGGAACGCTGCTTCGTCCATGCCGGTGGCCTCCATGCCGATCTTGACGAGGCGGCTGCACAGGTCGTCGCGGCCCGACTCGGTCTTCTCGTGGAAGCCCTCTTCGGCGACGACGAACCCGACCTTGTCGCCGCCCGCGGCGACGCGCGCGAGCGCGACGAGCGCGGAGCGGGTCTTGCCGGCGCCCGGCGGGCCGGCGAACGCGATGGTGTTGCCCATCGGCAAGCCGCCGAGCGCCGCCTTGCCGTCTTCGGTGAGGCACAAGCGGTCGAGGATCGTGCCGGTGGGGATCGCGCGCTGGTGCCGGATGAGGTCCTGGAATGTGGCCGGCCGCAGGATGTGCGCGTCGAGGCCCGGATCCGCCTCGGTTGAGACCGCTGGCGCGAACGGGACGGCGGCAGGGTCCATCATCGGCATGCCCGCCGCGTTCCCGCCGAACATCTGGAACATCTGCATCATCTGCATCATCGGGTTCGGCGCGCCGTAGCCCGGCGGGTACGGCTGGCCGTAGCCGGCGGGCGGGTAGCCTGGCGGCGGCGGGTAGCCTGGCGGCGGATAACCCGGGGGCGCCGAGGGATATCCGGGGGGTGGGTAGCCGGGTGGGGCGGCCCCGGCGGGCGGGTAGCCCCCCGCGGGCGGCGGCGGGTAGCCCGCGGGCGGCGGCGGGTACCCAGCGGGCGCGCCCGGGTAGCCGGGCGGTGGGTAACCAGGGTGCGGCGGCCAGCCGGGCGGCGGCGCGTTCGGATCGTCTCCAGCCATGGGTTCACTCCAGGCGCGGATGGTACGCCGGCCGGCCGACCGCGTCGACGGGGCGCGATGAATCGCGCCGCTACGCACGGAGGTCGCGCCCGTGGGCCGTGGGCGGCGCGGTGTTGCGTCAGGCGCGACGAATCGCGCCCGCGCGGTGTCGTCGAGCGCGCCGGAGACGCAGGTCCCGCGATTCATCGCGCCCGCGCGGTGTCGTCGAGCGCCCGGAGACGCAGGTCCCGGCGGGGGCGCGATTCGTGGAGCGGCCCGGAGACGCAGGTCCCGCCGTGCGTAGGGGCGCGATTCATCGCGCCCGCGCGGTGTCGTCGAGCGCCCGGAGACGCAGGTCCCGGCGGCGGGGGGGCGCTCCCGGCGTGCGTAGGGGCGCGATTCATCGCGCCCGCGCGGTGTCGTCGAGCGGCCGGAGACGCAGGTCCCGGCGGCGGGGGCGCGATTCGTCGAGCGGCCCGGAGACGCAGGTCCCGGCGTGCGTAGGGGCGCGATTCATCGCGCCCGCGCGGTGTCGTCGAGCGCCCGGAGACGCAGGTCCCGGCGGCGGGGGGG
>CAIUDO010000594.1 GCA_903897935.1 uncultured Pseudomonadota bacterium | reverse complement strand
CGAGGCCGTCGACCACGCGGCGCACCAGGCGGCGCACGACGCCTCGCGCCGCATCGCGGCCATGCACGCGTTCGTCGACCTCCGCCGGCTCGACTCGGCGTGGGCGCGCTTCACCCGCGACTACGTCGCGAACCTCGACCAGATCACCTTCGACGAGGCCGTCGACCAGGCGATGCGCCACGGGGCGGGCTCGCCCGCCCGGCCCGCCACCAACGACGTCGGGCACCTCGAGCGCGCGATCGAGGTGGAGTCGGGCGTCGCGCGGGCGTCGTGGAACCAGCTGAACCGGCAGCGCCGCGCGGTCGATGCGCTGAGCGCGTTCCTCTCGTCCCGGGACCTGCTCGCGCAGTACCAGGCGTGGGCGCCCGGGTACATGCGCTCGATGGGCTGGCGGCCCGACGTCCCCGCGCCGACGGACGCGCCCCCCGAGGCGGTGCAGCGGCGCGGACTCCAGATGGAATGGGACCGCGTGCAGCGTGAGCGACGCGCGCAGGCGCCCGCGGACCGACCGCCGCCGAACGCGGTCCCGCTGGTCCCCCAGGGCGGGACGCCCGCGGGAAGCGTGCCGGCCCCCGCGCCCGAGGGCGGCGTCGTCCCGGCACCGGTCGCGATCGGCGCGTCGCCGGCGCGAAGCGCCTACGCCAACTCGTGGTGGAACGGCTACGCCGACCCGTACTACGACATGAGCGGCTACCCCGGCCGCGACCCCAACCTCACGACCGTCGACCCGAACGACCCCGCGACCTACGCCCACGCCCCCGAGGCGTACTCGTACCGGGCATGGCCGCTCTACTGGGACCTCGGCTACGTCAGCGTCCCGCCGCTCGGCATGTTCGGCGGCGGCGCGGTGGGCGGCGCCGGGTTCGGCATCGGGGCCGCGGCGGGGGGCGCCGGCGGACGATGACCTCCCTGCCCGAGCGCGCGATCCTCGAGGCCGGCATCGGCCGCGTCGCGGTGCTGGGCGTCGCCGCCGGTGCGGTGCTGCCGTACGCGATCCTCGTCCGGTTCGGCGACCAGCGCGTCGCCGGCTGGGCCGACGCGCACCGGGTCGCGGGCGACCGGACCTGGGAGTGGCTTGCGTTCCTCGGGAGCCCGGTCGCGTGGTCGATCGCGTGCATCCTCGGGTTCGGAGTGGCGGCCGGCCTGGTCTGGCAGAACACGGCGCGGTGGATCGGGCTCATGGCGATCTGCGTCGTGTGGGCGGGCCTGGTGAACATCGCCGTGGGCGGCGCCGCGGCCGGCGCCGCGACCGCCGGCGCGATGGCGTGCGCGATCGGGTTGTGGCAGCCGCGGGCGTGGCCCTTCGCGGCGGCGCTGGCCGTGCTCGTCGCGACCGGCCGGATGGTGACGCTCGGGCTCCCCGCCTCCCACATGCTCGCCACCGGGCTCCTGGGGGCGCTCGGACCCCTCGTGGTGGAGTTCGCGTGGCACACCGTCGACCCCGCCGGCCCGCCCCGGCGCGGGGCCCCGATGCGTTCCTGACCCCGTCGGGCCCCGCCGCGGCCCGCGTGGGCAGGATTCAGGAAATCCGAACCGGGAAACAATGGCATCCCCATCCGCGTATGCAACGGTATGCGTGGCCGTGAATGCGGCCATCGGGCAGGAGGCCCACCATGTCGACGCACCCGCACCACCGTCGTGATGGCCGCGCCGCAGGACCCGGGATCCGGGCGGCCCCGTCGCTCTTCGCACGGGCGAACGCGTTCCTCGACCTCGTCTGGGAGGCGTCCGAGCTCGGCGCCTGCATGACGCCGGGCTGCACCGACTGCGGCGCGCTCGAGTTCCGTCGGATGCTCGCGACCGCCGACGGGCTCCCGCCCGACGTGCCGCTCAGCCTGCACGCGCGGATGCAGCCCGGGCCGGACCGGGTCGCGTCCGCCCTCGCCGAGCTCGACTTCGACCTCCTGCGCCTGGCGCCGCGCTGGTACGACGCGCTCGACTCCGCGCTCTTCCACGTCCGCGACCGCGGCCGGCTCGCGGGCGTCCTCGAGTCGTGGGTGCGGCGCGACGCGGTCCCGACGCGCGTGCTCGACCTCGTCCTGTTCCGCCACGCGCGTTACGGGCACCCGGACGAGAGGGTCGCGGACCTCTGGATCGACCGATGCCTGGAGGCGAGCGCCGACACCGGGGACGAGGGCCTCGTCGAGAGCCTGATCCTCGCGTGCCCCGAGCGCGTCGGCGCGGACCCGCGGGCGCTGCGCGCGGCGCTCGACGCGTCGCGCCGCAGCAGCTGCGTGCGCGACATCATCGGCCGGATCGGCGACTGCGCCTGACGGGGCGGGTCAGCGCCGCTCGTCGACGTCGAAGCGCTGGCGCACCGAACGGAAGTACGGCAGGAGCTCGAGCGCGATGCCGACGATCTCCGGGTCGAAGTGCCGGCCCGACTCCTCGCGCAGGAACGCCGCGACCTGCTCGTCGGACCACGGCTCCTTGTAGGAGCGGCGGCTCGTGAGCGCGTCGTAGACGTCGGCCACCGCGACCAGCCGCGCGAACAGCGGGATGTCCTCTCCCCGCAGCGCCGTCGCGGAGGGCACCGACTGCAGGTCCGCGGGCATCGCCGCGAGCGCGAGCCGGTCGAAGCGGCCGGGGTAGCCCGTGCCGTCCCACCGCTCGTGGTGGTGGACCGCCACCTGCATCGCGGCCTCGTCGTAGGGCGTCGCGGCCTCGGCGAAGAGGCGCCCGCCGAGCACCGAGTGCGTCTTGATGCGCTCGTACTCGGCGTCGTCGAGCTTGCCGGGCTTCTTGAGGATGCTGTCGGGGATGGCCACCTTGCCGACGTCGTGCAGCATGGCCGCGATGCGCAGCTCGTCG
>CAIUDO010000593.1 GCA_903897935.1 uncultured Pseudomonadota bacterium | reverse complement strand
TGGTCATCAGGTGCGGGCCGAGCACGTGCAGGAGGTCGTGCACGACGCGCCCGACTTCGTCGCACGCTCGTCCGAGAGCAAGCGGCTGCTCCACGCGCTCCGGCAGATCGCGGACGTGCCCACCCCGGCGCTCCTGGTCGGAGAGGTCGGCGCCGGACGCGGGCACGCGGCGCTCACCCTCCACCGCATGGGCACGCCGGACCAACCATACACGATCCGCGACATCGCACGGCAGGAGCCGTGGCCCGAGCGCGGCACGGTCCTGCTCCCGTCGATCGACGACCTGCCCGACGACCTGCAGCTCACGCTGCTGCGGTCGTTGCGCTCGGTGCCGAGCGGTGTACGTGTGTTGTCGACCGCGGGGCCCGAGATCCACCGCCTGATGGGCGAAGGCCGGTTCCGCTCGCAGCTCTTCTTCGAGCTCGCGGTCGTCGTCATCGACGTGCCGCCGCTGCGTCGTCGCCCGGAAGACATCGGGCCGCTGTTGGACGTGCACCTGACGACGCTCGCGGCCCGGTACCGTCGGCAGAAGCCCCACGTGTCCCCTGAAGTGGTCGCGCGCCTGGAGACCCACCTGTGGCCGGGGAACGTGCGCGAGCTGTTCAACCTGGCCGAGCGTGCCGTGTTGTTCGGGCCCGAGGTGCTCAATTTCGCCGTCACCGAGCAGCCCCCGGATGGGCTGCCGCGCCTCGAGGCGGGGTTCAACCTTTCGAACTACCTCGAGGGCATCGAGCGGCGGGTGCTGGTCGAAGCGCTCCGGGTGGCTGAGGGCGACCGGAACCGGGCGGGGGACCTGCTCGGGGTCGCCCGCAACACCCTACGTTACAAGCTCAACAAGTACGGTCTGCTCGACTGACCGTCGGAGGGAGAGAGAAGATGCGCCACCTGTTGGTTGGGCTGGTCCTCGTCGCCTGCGGACCGAAAGCGCCCCCCGCCCCGGCGGCCAGCGAGGCCGCCGCCCCCGCCCCCGTCGCTGCGCCCGTGGCCGCTGCCCCGGAGCCCGCGGCTGCGCCCGAGCCGGTGGTCGAGGCGCCGCCCGCGTCGAACGCCTCGTTCACCGCCAAGCTCACGTTCGCGGACGGCCGCGTCAAGCAGGGCAAGGTAACCCGCGTCGAGCGCGGCGACGACCCGTACGCCGAGAGCGGCTGGGTCGACAGCGCGAGCAAGCTCGTCGTGACGCTCGAGGGCAACGGCACACAGAAAGACGTCAAGTGGACCGACCTCGTGTCCATCGACGTCAAGTACGGCGACCGCTCGTCGATCGACTGCAGCTACGACTCGGCGTTCAACCCGTGGATGTACATGTGCGCCCTGCGCACGACCAGCACCGCGAAGGCCGACGACGGGAGCACCTGGAGCGTCGCCACGCGCCACAAGTGGAAGTTCACGTTCTCGGACGGCGCGATCGAGGAGTTCTACGTGTTCAAGCTGCCCGAGCGCGCGCAGGACAGCAAAGAGGTCGACATCAACGACACTGTCACCGAGAACTACGAGCTCTACGCCAAGCTCCAGACCGACGCGATGGCGAACGCGAAGAAGTCGATCGTCCGCATCGAGATCACGGACTAGCAGCCCGTTGCGCATAGGGCGAGGGCGAGGGCCAAGGCCCGGTACACGCCGCGGGCTCGATTGCGGCAGATGCGTGAGCGACCCGTTGGTGGCTCGGCGCCGTCGCGTCATCGGCGGCAGGCGGGCTGGGCCCGTTA
>CAIUDO010000592.1 GCA_903897935.1 uncultured Pseudomonadota bacterium | reverse complement strand
CTTCAAGAAGCTGTCCCTCGAGCTCGGCGGGAAGAACGCCACGATCGTCTTCGCGGACGCCGATCTCGACGCCGCGATCGCGGGCGCGACGCGCGCCGCCCTCACCAACCAGGGCGAGATCTGCTTGTGCGGCTCGCGCATCCTGGTCGAGCGCTCGGTGCACGACGCGTTCGTCGCCGGTGTCGTCGCGCGTGTATCGGCGTTGAAGGTTGGTGATCCCGACATTCCCGACACCGACGTCGGCGCGCTCGTCTCCGAAGCCCACCTCGACAAGGTGGCCGGGTACGTGGCGTTGGCCCGTGAAGAAGGCGGCGTCGTCGCGACCGGTGGCGTGCGCGTCCAGCTCGACGGGCGGTGCGCTGGCGGCGCGTTCTTCGCCCCGACGGTCATCACTGGTTTGCCGACCGGGTGCCGCACCGCGACCGAGGAGATCTTCGGGCCGGTCGTCACCATCCACCCGTTCGACGACGAAGCCGACGCGATCGCCGCAGCGAACGGCGTTCGCTACGGGCTGTCGGCGAGCGTGTGGACCCGCGACCTCACGCGCGCGCACCGGGTGGCGGCCGCCCTCGAGGTCGGCATGGTGTGGGTCAACACCTGGCTGCTGCGCGACCTTCGTGTGCCGTTCGGAGGCGTCAAGGACTCCGGGGTTGGCCGCGAAGGAGGCCGGTTCTCGCTCGAGTTCTTCAGCGAGTCTAAGAACGTCTGCGTCGCCACCGGCGCGCCCGCAGCGCCAAGCTTCCAGCGCCCGCGCCCCCCAGTGGGCGCGGCCCCCGCCCGCGACGGGTCCATCCGCGCGGACAGCGCCCCCAAGCCGGTCGGGCCGTACCCGCACGCGCGCCGGGAAGGCGATCTGCTGTTCGTCTCGGGCATGGGCCCTCGCCAGCCCGGCACCGACGAGATCCCCGGCGGTCCGATCCGAGACGCCGCGGGCGCCCCTGCGCCGTACGACGTGCGCGCGCAGACCCGCGCGACCATTGAGAACGTCCGCCGTGTGCTCGAGGCCGCGGGCGGGTCCCTCGACGACATCATCGACGTCACGTGCTTCCTCGTCGACATGGACCGCGACTTCAAGGCGTTCAACGAGGTGTACGCGGAGCTGCTCGGGCGCGTCGGGCCGACCCGCACGACCGTCGCGGTTCGGGCGCTGCCCACCCCGATCGCGGTGGAGCTCAAGGTCATCGCGCGCGCGCGAGCGGCGAAGTGACGCGGATCATCGACCTGTCGCCGCGGCTCACGCCGTCGATCGCGGTGTGGCCGGGCGACGTGCCGCTGGTCCGCGAGGTCGCGATGTCGTTCGCGGGCGGGGACCACCTCGAGCTGTCGGCGCTGCGGGCCACGGTCCACCTGGGCGCCCACGCCGACGCGCCGTCGCATTACCACCGTTCGGGGCAAGACATCGCGGAGCGCCCCCTTGACCGCTACTACGGCCCCTGCGAGGTCATGTGGGTCCGTGTGCAGTCCGGCGCGCGCATCTTGCCGCGGGACCTGCCGTACGCGCCGTCGTCGCCGCGCGTGCTCCTGCGGACCGGCACGTTCCTCGACCCCGAGCGGTTCGACACCGACTTCGCGAGCTTGTCCCCCGAGCTCGTGGAGCACCTCGCCGATCTCGGCGTGGTCCTGGTGGGCATCGACACGCCGTCCGTCGACCCGTTCTCCAGCAAGCAGCTCGAGTCCCACCAGGCGCTGTTCCGGCGCGACGTCGCGGTGCTGGAGGGCCTCGTGCTGGAGCAAGCGCCGCCGGGCCCCTACACCCTGGTCGCTTTGCCGCTTCGGCTCGTCGGTTTCGACGCCTCTCCGGTGCGCGCGGCCCTCATCTCGCCCTCCTGACGCGGTGTTGACATCACGAGCGCGCGAACGAGGCACCTGTGGCAGAGGAGGTTGCCGATGGCGCTCGACCCAACCGACTGTCCGCCGCCGCTCGCTTTGGGGTTGACCCGGAGCGGCCACGCCGCCCCGGTCGAAGTGGTGACCGGCGCGCCTCCGCCGCGGCTCGTCATCGAGCAGCCCCCGCCGGTCCGCGAGACGCCATCGAGCCCCATCCGGGCGGTTCGGCCCAGGATGCGGGACTGAGTCACGACGCGAGCAGCACCACCGCCGCCACGCCCGCGCCGACGATCACGAGCGCGACGAGGCCACCGACGAAGGCCAGCGACCACCACCGCGCGTTCGGCGCCTTGTCGGGCTGATGGAGACGGCGCGTCAGGTACGGCGGCGGGGTCTCCACGCGTCCCAGGCGCCGCGGCGCCGGCAGCAGCGTCATCGGCTCGTCCCCGCGGCCCCACTCCCCCACGGCCCGGCCGGCCGCGCCCACCGGTACGACCTCGGCGCTGACGTCGTCCCCCCACCCGCCCGTGCTCAGCGGGGACGGCGGCGGCGGCAGCTCCACGGGCGGCGGCGCCGCCTCCGGGAGACGGGCGCGCACCGGCGGCGGCGTCTCGATCACCTGCCAACGGGGGGCGGCGCGACCCGCCCGCTGCTTCCGCGGGGGCGGCTCGGACAACACGCCGAGGCCAGCCGACGATGGGGTGGGGGTCGAGGCGTCGTCGGGCACCATGCGGCCTCCGGTCTCGCGATACTACCGGAACGCGAACCCGCTGGTGTGAGGGCTACGGGGCCGACGCCTTGTTCTCGCTCGGCGCGGGGAGCTGCGGCAGGTTGAGGTCGAAGCCGAGGGCGCCGAGGTCGAGCGTAGGCGCGGCGGGCGCCTCGGTGGTGAACGACGTGCGGTCGACCCAGCCGTAGCGGTCGCCGTAGCGGACGCGGGCCCGGTCGGCCTCCATCACCAGCACCTCGACCGCCTCGCCATCCTCGAAGATCGGCCCCACGACGGCATCGTCGGGGAAGCGCTTCGACTCGGTGTCGCGCAGCATCCACACCGTCTGCGCGGCGGCGGCCGGGGCGGCGACCGCGGCGGCCGTTGGCGCCGGCGCCGGCGCCGGCTGGGCAAACACGAGCTCGGCGAGCAAGATCCAAAAGGCCATCGTGCGCTCCCCACCCGAGCACCGGGCGACGCGCGCCCCTAACGGCGGGGGTCGTCGCCCGCCACGCCGTCGAACGGCAGCACCCCCTCGACGACCTCGTCCTCCTTGAGCCGCACCTTGATCCCCTCCTCCCGGAGGAGGCGCCGCAGCTCCCAGCGGTCGATCTCGGACAAGTTGCCGATGATGGCGTCGATCTCGGCGGTGCGATCCTCGAGCGCGGCCGAGAGGGTGCGCACGTCCTTCATCGCCGCCGCGAGGTCGGCCGCGACCTCGGGCGCGACCCCCTCGGCCTCGATCACGACGCGGTCAACCCGATCGAGGACCACCTCCGCGGTCTTGATGGCGCGCTGGGCGTCGTCGGCGGCGACCCGCGCGGAGCCCAGGGTGGCCCGGGCTTCGCGCATCGTCGCCGGCAGATCCTCGGACGCGACGGTGACGTTGCCGAGCAACACGTCGGCGCGCTCGAACATCCGCGCGACGCGCTCGGGATCCTCACGCAGCGCCGCGCCGAGCGACGCCATGACCTCGGCGACCAGCTCGGGCTCGATCGCCGTGATGACCGGCTCGAGCGCCCGCACGAGCTGGTCGATGTCGTAGCTGCCCCCTTCGGACGCCAACACGTCGCCGGACTCGGCGAGCGCGCCCTGGCCCGGGAGCAGCTCGATGTACTTCTCGCCGAGCACCGACCGGGCCCGGATGCGCGCCACGGCGTCCTTTCGCACCGACGCCTCGGGATCGACGGCGAGCGTGAGCGACGCCTGACCGTCGACCAGGCGCATCGCGTCGACCGCGCCGACGTCGACGCCGGCGATCGAGACCACCGCGCCCTCGGTCAGCCCCGCCGCGTCGGCGAACGTGGTGGTGACGAGCACCTGGTCGCCTACGAAGCGGATCGCGCCGACGCGGACGGCCATGTAGCCGGTGATGCCGAGCGCGACGGCCAACAGCAGGCCGACCCCGAGCTCATACCGCCGCCGCGCCATGCGTTAGTCCTTCGCGTCGGGCGTAGCCGCCGGTCCCGGCTCACCTTCGACGAGCGGCTTGAGCGACAGCGAGATCTTGACCTCGAGCGAGTGGCTGCGCGCGAGATCGAGCAGGTCCTCCTTGAGCTTGAGCTCATCGAGGTAGGTGCGCACCTCGCGCGCGACCATGCGCACCATCTCGGTCTTCGCTTTGTCCGACTGCGACAGCACGGCGCGGCCGATCTCGTCGCCGCGGTGCAGCAAGCGACGCCCCAAGCGCGCGATGCGCTGGGATCGCTCCTCGCGCCCGTCGAAATCCGACGGGTCATCCTCCGGCTCGGACACGAAACCCCCACGCGAGCACGGACCTCGCTATCCTAACGCGTCGGTCTGGGCCCGCGGAGGCGATCGTTGGAACCCCTCATCGCGCTCGGCCGCTTCGGCTTGTTCTCGGCGGCCGTGTGGTGGCGCATCGTCACGCCGCGCTGGGAGGTGCAGGAGACGCTCCGGCAGACCTGGGGCGTGAGCATCCGCTGCTTGTTGCCGGTCGCGGCGACCGTGTTCCCGTTCGGCATGGTGATGTCCCTGCAGGGCCTGCAGATCTTCGACCTGTTCGGCGCCCAACGCCTGCTCTCGTCGTTGGTGAGCGTCGCGGTGTTCCGTGAGCTGTCGCCGGTCATGGCGACGGCCCTCGTCGCGGCGCAAGGCGGCAGCTCGTTCGCCGCCGAGCTCGGTGCCATGCGGATCAAGGAGGAGATCGACGCCACCACGGTGATGGCGATCGACCCGATACGGGTGCACGTGGTGCCACGGGTGATCGCGGCCCTCGTCGCCACCCCGGTGCTTGGCCTGATCGGGTCGGCGTCGGGCATCGCCGGCGGCTACGTCACCGCGGTGTGGCTCAAGGGCGAGCCGGCCGGGACCTGGTGGGCGAACCTGTGGGCGCTCACGCAGCTCTCCGACGTGCTCGGCGGGGCCGTCAAGTGCCTCGTGTTCGGCGCGATCATCGGGTTCGTGAGCTGCTACAACGGCTACAACGCGAGCGGCGGCGCCGCCGGGGTCGGACGCGCCGTCAACGACACCGTGGTCACCGCGACGACGAGCGCGGTCGTCGCCAACTACTTCCTCACCACCGTCTTGTTCGGGTCGGTGGGCTGATGACGGCGTCGTTCTTCGACTTCATCGCCGCGGTCGCGGTGGCCCTGCTCACGCGGCGGCCCCCGCTGCTCGCGAGCCTCGAGGAGAGTTACCGCATCGGCGTGAAGAGCCTGCCCATCTTGTTGGTGATCTCGACGTTCGCGGGCACCAACCTCGCGGTCCAGGGTCACGACGCGTTCGCGCCGCTCGGGGGGCAGCACCTCGTCGGGATGTTCGTCGCGCTCGCGGGTGTGCGTGAGATGGCGCCGCTGCTGGTCGCCGCGATGGTGGCCGCCAAAGCCGGCACCGAGATGGCGTCGCAGATCGCGGTGATGCGCATCCGTCAGCAGATCGACGCGCTCGAGGTGATGGCGATCGACCCCCACTGGCTGCTCGTCGTGCCACGCCTGCTCGGCATCGTCCTGGTGCTACCCGCGCTCACGATGATCTCGATCTTCGTGTTCTTGGCCGCCGCGTGGGCCGTCGCGGTCGCGCAGCTCGGCCTGAACGGTCACGCGTTCCTGGCGCTCGCGACGGACGTCACCGAGCCGAAGGACCTGCTCGCGTGCGCGATCAAGGCCCTGTGCTTCGGCGTCGTCATCTGCGTCGCGTCGTGCTTTCATGGCTTCTCGAGCCGGCCGGGCCCGGACGGGGTCGGCCGGGCGACCAACGCCGCGGTCGTCACGTCGGCCGTGCTGTGCGCCGCCGTCAACTACGTGCTCTCGGAGCTCCTGTACGGATGAGCAACGGCGCCGCCATTCGAATCGAACGCTTGTGCAAGCGCTTTGGCGAGCACGTCGTGCTCGACGACGTGTCGTTCGACATCCCGCGCGGCCGCACCACCGTCATCCTGGGGCCGTCCGGGACCGGCAAGTCGGTGCTGCTCAAGCACATCGTCGGCCTCATCGAGCCCGAGTCCGGGCACGTGTGGGTCGGCGACGTCGACATGGCGCACGCGAGCGAGCGCCAGAAGCAGGCCGTGCGCCGCCGGTTCGGCATGCTGTTCCAGGACGGCGCGCTGTTCGACTCGCTGACCGCAGGAGAAAACGTAGCGTTTCCCCTCAAGTTCCACACGAACCTCGACGAGGACGGGCGTCGCGCGCGGGCGACCGCGGCGCTCGCGCGGGTCGAGCTGCCCGACGCGTACGATCGCCCGACCGCGTCGTTGTCGGGCGGCCAGCGCAAACGGGTGGGCCTCGCGCGCGCGATCGTGCTCGAGCCCGAGGTGATCCTGTTCGACGAGCCGAACAGCGGCCTCGATCCCCTCACGAGCGACACCATCGACGCCTTGATCGTGCGAATGAAGGCCGAGCTCGGCATCACCTTCGTGGTCATCACCCACGACATCGTCAGCGCCGTGCGCATCGCCGACGTCATCGGCATGCTGCACGGCGGCCACCTCGTCGCGTTCGGGTCGGTCGACGCGGTGCTGCGCTCACGCGAAGACATCGTGCGCCGCTTCTTCGCGCGCAACATCACCCTGCCCGATCCCACGTGAGCAGGGTCGCCGCGCGTCGCCGACACACGACGTACGCGCGGCGTTACACTCGGCCCGCGCGCGGTCCCGACCGTGCCCGCGAGAGGAAGCGTTGGCCCAAGACGTCGCACCGCCATTAGCGAACGGCAGGTACCGCCTCGAATCCGTGCTCGGGGAGGGTGGCATGTCCACCGTCTACCGGGCGCACGACACCTGGCTGGACGTGCACCGCGCCATCAAGGTGCTGAGCCCGGAGCTCGCGAGCCGCCGCACCATCCGCCGGCGGTTCGAGCTCGAGGCGCGCACCATGGCGAGGCTGCACCACCCCAACATCGTGACCGTGCACGACGTCGGGTTCGACGCCCAAGCCCTGTTCCTCGTGCTCGAGCTCGTCGACGGCGGCACGCTGATGGACCTGGTCGGCGACCACGGTCCGGTGTCGCCCAAGACCGCGTGCACCATCATGCGCGACGTGTGCTCCGCGCTGCAGTGCGCCCACGACCTGAACGTCGTGCATCGCGACGTCAAGCCGCACAACGTGCTGCTCACGCTCGACGGCGTCCCAAAGGTCGCCGACTTCGGCATCGCGCGGCTCTCCGACGAGGTGGAGCGGCCCGGCGACACCCGCAGCGGCATCGTCATGGGGACCTGGGCGTACATGGCGCCCGAGCAGCGGTCGAGCGCGCGCGCCGCCGAGGCCCGCTCGGACATCTACGCCGCCGGCGCCACGCTCTACACGCTGCTGACGGGCAAAGAGCCCCTCGACTTGTTCGCTACCGCGGCCGACGACGAGCTGCGCCGGGAGGTCTACGAGGGGATCCCCGCCCCCGTCGCGGCGCTGATCGAGCGCGCAACCCGCTACCGCGCCAAGGACCGCTACGAGACGGCCGCAGAGATGGCAGAGGCCATCGCACAGGTGGTACCTACGCTTTTAGACGACGGAAGCGACCTCGGCAGGCTCATCCAATCGCGCAGCGGCACCACCCAGGCGCCCCTGAACCGGGAGTCGATGCCGGGGCGGCCCACGACTGCGTCCGAGAGCGCCGGGCCAGCACCTGGGCGCACCGAGCTCCCGTGGGCGGGGGGCACGGCCACGCCTGCCCCGTCCGAGCGTGCGTTGCCGCCGCTGCGCCGGAGCACGCCGGCGCCCGCCACCGCGCCCGAGGTGCGGCGCCCCCAGGGCGTGCCGACCACCGCGAAGCCCGCGCTGCCGCCGCGTCGGCGCGGGGGCCCGTCCACCGCGAGCAGCGCGATCGACCCCGACAGCGTCGCCACCCCGGCGCCAGCCATCCGCTCCGGGGATCCGGGCGACCTCTACGGCCTCGGTGGGCCGCGGGACCGCTGGGACCCGCTCGCGTCGGCCACGCCAGCCCCGTCACGCCCGGCGACCGCCCCCGGGCGCGACGATCAGCAGCGCACCCTCTTGTACGGCGGCGAGATCGGCCCCGAGGATCCGACGTCGGTCGACGAGATCCTGCCCGACGTCGCGTCCAGCGGTCCTGCCTTGCTCTACGATCCCGACGAGCTCGAGGCGGACGTCGTCGCCTACCTCCCGGGCGTCAACGAGGAGGACGACCCGTTCGCCGACCTG
>CAIUDO010000591.1 GCA_903897935.1 uncultured Pseudomonadota bacterium | reverse complement strand
GACCGGCCGCTGCGGCTGGTGCGCCGAGGCGCTCGCGCCTGCGCTCGTGCTGCGCGGCGGCGCGTGCCCGTCGTGCGCGCGCGTGATCCACAACAGCAACGAGCGCGACGCCGCCGCCGTGATCGCGCGGGTACGCGGCCAGTGGGGCCGGTGGCGCTGGCCCGTCTACGGGTGCGTCGCCGTCGGGGTCGCGCTGGCGTCGTTCGTCCCGCTGGGCGCGCCCGTGGCCTACGCCCTCGCGATGGTCGTCGCCCACTTGTTCGTGGTGCGCCGCCCCATCCGGTGGCTCGGCGCCGGCCGTCGGCTCGCGACGCGCCTCACCCTCAAGCTCGCGCTGGCGCTGCTGACCTTGGTGCACGTCGTCGTCAGCGTCACCGTGTACCCGTTCGTCGGCGCCGGGCAGGCCGTCGTCGGGGTCGTCGCGTGCCTGTCCGCGGTGGTGTACGTCGAAGGCTCGCTTTGGTTGGTCGGCAACCGGCTGGCCCGCGAGGGCGTGTCAGGGCGCCTGGATCGCTGGGAGTGGTGCCTGCCCGCCGGGCTCATCGGCGGCATGTTCGGCGCGACCGCGCTGACGGTCGGGGCGGCCACGTTGTTGGTTCATACGTTGTTGTGGGCAGACATCCCGGGCGTGAGCGACCTCGCGGCGCTCCTGCTCGGGGTTGGGGACCGCTGATGGGAACGTCGTACCTGGTGGGTCGCCTGGTCGGCGCCGCCGTGATGAGCAGCAGCCGGCCTGTCACCACCGTCTTCGCGGTGCAGTGCCTGATCGCGTGGCTGGTGCGCGTGCAGGGGTACGCGCTGCCGGACGAGCTGTTGTGGACCGTCTCGTTCTTGGCGCTCGGCATCGGCGCGTGCGCGACCGTCATCGAGTGGCTCGTACACCACACCGAGGGCGCCGACGAGCTGTTGCGGGCGTTTCACGTCGATCGCATCGTGGGTGCGCTGCTCACGGTGCCGTCGGCGATGCTGTTGCTGCTGCTCACCGGCGTGGGCGACGCGACGATGGAGCGCGCGGTCGAGGTGCTCGTCTCCGAGGGTGTCCCACAGGAGACGGCGATCTCATGGGTCGAGCAAGCGGCCGCCGAGGCGGGGCGCCAGGTGGACGAGCGGGTGCCCGTCACCGAGCGGGTCGGCACGGCCGAGGAGGCCGATCTCCTGCGCGCCGCCCAGCTCCTCGCCGAGTCCGAGCGCAGCCCCGTCGAGCAGGGCCTGCTGTTCGGGCTGGCCCTCGCCATCAACCTCGCGCTCACGTGGCTGCGCGGCGAGGTGAAGGAGGTCGCGGAGTCGATGAGCCTCGAGCGGGTCTGGACGTGGGTGGAGTCGGGCGGCGTCGCGGTCGGCGTAGCGTCGATGCTGTTCTTCCCACCGTTGTTGTTCGCGCTGTCGATCGGGATCGTCGCGGCGATGGGCGGGGCCCTGGCCGCGCTTCGGGTGGGTGCTCTGACGGCAGACCGCCTCGCGCGGGTCCCGTGCCCGGCGTGCGGCGCGCAGATCCGCCAGGAAGCCAGCGTCTGCCCGAGGTGCCGGGCCGAGATCACGCCCGCGGTGCTGATGTCGCACGCGGTCGATGCGTAGTGCTCACCGGCCGAGGCCGTACTGGATCGGGAGTTCGATCCACACCATCGCGTAGGGCTGGCCCAACGTCGGGACCTGGTAGGTGTTTCCGATCGGAAACACCGAGACTGAGGTCGGGGCCGGTCGTCGCTCAATCGACTGTTGAAGCCGTGGTCACGACGTCAAGCGCACTGGACGGGAGCGTCACCCACGCGGTGGTCCACGCGCTGCGCGAGCAGCGATGCGACGAGCTCATCGAGCGATCCAAAACCCGCGAACCCTTGGGCCCGCGCCCGGCTCGCGAGGTCCGCCGGCACGCGCACGGTCGCGGTACGCTCCCGGCGGAGCAGCGATGATCGATCTCCCGACCTGACTGGGCCTCTCTGCGTTCTCTGCGTTCTCTGTGCGAAACAACGAAGCCGGCAGGGTCGCTGGCCGGCCGGACCATGCAAACCAAGCAAACGTGCAGCTGCCGCTGCGGCGTCCTCGGCGCGATCCAACGAAGCTCGGTAGGGTCGACGCCCTCGACGACCAGCAGGATCGCGCAGAGAACGCAGAGAACGCAGAGAGGCCATTCGAGCTGCGCACGTCTCGACCCGGGCCCGCGCTGCGCGCAAAGCGATGCTTCGCCTCCATACCGATCGGACGTGCAGCACCCCTGTTGGTCGACGCCCACGACGACGGGCAGGATCGCGCCTCGCCTGCGGTGCTGATGTCGCACGCCGTCGACGCGTAGCGCTCACCGGCGGAGCACACCCAGCGCGAACCCGCGGCCGAGGCCGTACTGGAGCGCGAGCTTGATCCACACCATCGCGTAGGGCTCGAGCAACCTGGCGTTCGTAAGGCCGCCGAACGCGTGGGCCTCGAACCCCAGGTCCCGCGCCAGGCCCAGCGCGACCGCGACCGCCGCCGGGTCGTCGCCGCTCGCGAGCATGAGCGCCGGCCCGCCCGGAAGCACCGGCGCTCCGAGGTTCTCCTGGCCGGTGGTATTGAACACCTTCACGACGCGCGCCGTCGGCGCCCACCGCTGCACCTGCTCCCCGCCGGAGTCGGTGTGGCCGTGGGTCAGCGCGAAGCCCGGGCCGATCGGGTTCGTGACGTCGAGCAGCGGCCGACCGCCGAAGTCCGGCACCGAAGCCAACGCCGCCGACGTCGCGTCCCACGGCGTCGCCAGCACCACGACCTCGGACCGGGCGACGACCTCGGCCGCGCCGCCCGTCGTCGCGCCCGGGTGCACGAGCGCGGGGTCGACCGGGCGGGACGGGTCGCGCAGCGCGTAGTGGACCGTGTGTCCGGCGGCGGCGAGGCCGCGCCCGAGCGCGCCGCCGACGCGGCCCGCCCCCAGGATCGCGACGTTCACGCGCCCTCCACGGTGTACCAGGCGGGGTGGCGGTCCTTGGACAGGTGCCGCACGATCGTGCGACCGGTGAGCGGCCCGAACAAGCCCGCCGACAACAACACGCGGTCGCTGCCGTTGGCCTGCTTCGCGAGGCGGCTGCCGCACCGGTCGCAGAACGCCCGGCGCGCGCTCGGACTCGAGTCGTACCAGCGCACATGGTCTTCGCCCGACCACCGCACCGCGGACGCCGGCGCCGCCAGCAACGCGAAGAAGTTCCCGTGCAAGCGCTGGCAGTCCTCGCAGTGGCACGCGATCACGCCGGCCGCGTCGTCAGGCGCGGTCACCTGGACCGCGCCGCAGTGGCATCTCCCTTCCATCTCGGGCCTCCTTACCAGAACGCCGGTCGGACGGGCAGCTCCGCCCAGCACCGCCCGCACGCCCGGTGATCGTCGTTGACGTCTTCGAGCGCGCCGCACGCCGTGCAGCGCACCCACACCCGGTTCAACCGCGTCGGCGTCCACACCGACGTCCACACGCTCGCGACGTAGTCTCCCGCGAACAGATCGCGCATGGCCACCGCGTGGTGACGGGCCAGCGCGGCCCGCATCGCGTCCTCGGTCTCCCACGCGGTCACCGTGAACCCGCGCAGGCCCACGAAGCCGGTCACGATCGAGATGAAGCCGGGCTCCTCCAGGAAGTCCGCGACATTCTGCCGCGCGTGCTCGCGGATCCGGTCTCGCCCGGCGGCGTCGCGGCCGGCGATCCAGGTCAGCGCGATGCACCCGGGCGGGCGCGGGTTGCCGCTCGCGACGCGCGAGACGTACCCGTAGCCGCCGCGCTCGTTCGTGGGGGCTTCGGCGAGGGCCAGGGCGACGAAGTCTTCGGGGCTCATCGGCCGAGGGCCTCGATCACCAGCCGGGCCGCCTCGGCGCCCGAGAACTGCTGCTGGCCCGTCACCAGGTGCCCGTCCCGCACCGCGAACGGGCGGAACGCCTGGTCGACGACGAAGTTCGTCCCGGCGATCTTGCGCGCCTCGGCCTCGATCCAGAACGGCTGGATGCGCTGCCCGACGAACTGATCGGCGTACGCCTCCTCGGCGTCGGCGAACCCCGTCCACGTGCGCCCGTTGACGAGCAGCGCGCCGTCGGCCCCGCGCGCGTGCAGCAGCACGCACGTCGCGTGACACACGAGCGCGGTGACCTTGCCCGCCGCGAAGAACCGCGCGACCAGGTCGTGCAGCGCCACGTCGCCGACGAACGTGATCATCGGCGACTGCCCACCAGCGACGAACACCGCGTCGTACGACGCCGGGTCGACGCCTTCGAGGCTCGGGGTGTCGGCGAGCAGGGCGGCGTGCTTCGGCGACCGCTTGAAGCCCAACGACAGGATGTCGTGGGCGCTGTAGCCGCTCGCGTCCTCGGGGTCGGAGAAGCCGTCGGCGACCAGCGCGCCGCCCGCCGGGCTGCGGATCTCGACCTCGTAGCCGGCCTCTACGAACGCCCAGTACGGGTGGGTGACCTCGGCCCACCAGAACCCGACCGGCCAACCGGTCATCGGACTCACTCCGGGGTTCGCGGCGATCAACAGGATCTTCTTGCGCCGGCTGGCGTTCGTGACGTTCAGGTTTCCACTCATCGGGCCTCCGTGCAGCCCCATGTAGGGGCGGCCCAGAGATGAATCGAGTCGAACGTGCTCAGGTTATCCATGAGCTGCATCGAACACGCGATCAGAGCGAAGCCGCCGCGTGGAGGAGCACGCCACGCAGCCACGCGTCGTCGGGGGCGGCGTCCCGGCGCGGGTGCCAGGCGAGCACGAGCGTGTAGTCGGAGACCGGAAGCGGGGTCGCGAAGGCCTGCAGCGGGAGCCGAGGCGCGACCGCGGCGACGAGGCGACGCGACACGGTGAGCAGCAGGTCGCTCTCGGAGGCGTGCCACAGCGCCGACAAGAAGCTCGGCACGGTGCGCGCGACCCGTCGCTTCAGACCCTGCGCGGCGAGCAGCTCGTCGATCGTGCCCGACGGGGTGCCACGCGGGGCGACGAGCAGGTGGCCTTCGGCGAGGAAGGCGTCGAGGTCGAGCCCGGGGCCGCGCACACGAGGGTGGTCGGGTCGGGCGACGGTCACGAAGCCGTCGGTGAACAGCGGGCGGGTGCGCACCTCGGGCGGCGCGTCGGGGAACACGCCGATCGCGACGTCGATCGTGCCCGCGCGGAGCTGCTCGAGGCTGTCGGGAGCGATCGGGTGCTCGTGCAGGTCGACGCCGGGCGCCTCAGCTCGGTACCGGCGCTCGGCCACCCGCAACAGCACGGTGGACACGTGATCGGTGCAGGCCACTCGAAACGCGCGCCGCAAGGACGCGGGGTCGAAGCCGCCGGGGGGCGCGAGCAGGCGCTCGGCGTCGACGAGCAAGGCGCGCACCGGGGCGGCGAGCGCCTCGGCGCGGGGCGTCGGGACGAGGCGCTGCCCAGCCCGCACGAGCAGCTCGTCGCCGAGCAGCGAGCGGAGGCGGGCGAGGCTGTGGCTCATCGCGGACGGCGTCACGTGGGCGCGCCGCGCGGCCTCCCGCACGGAGCGGGTCTCGAGCAGGAGGTCGAGCGCGACGAGCAGGTTGAGGTCGACGGCGGCGAGGGTCATGCGGCGACCGGTGTGGGCGGTTGGCAGCTCGTGGGGCGAACGCGGGTCGTATGGCGCGACGCGCGCCGGTTGTCGACCGGGCGTCTCGGTGCAGGGTGAGCCTCCGGAGCGGGCGCGCCGCAACCTGGCCAGGACCCCGGTCCGCAGCGGTCAAGGGCCAGCACACAAGGCCTATGCGGGCCACGCGACCCGGCGAACGAATCGCTCCCACCGGCGGCCGTTCCCGGTGACGGGGTCCGCGGCGAGGGCCTCCCTCATCACCTCGTCGAGGGCACGCGGTCGACGGTGGTTCATCCGATCCCAGTAGCTCGGCCCGTCGCACGGGAGGTCGCTGCCGAGTCCGGCGACGAGCTGGCGCGCGACCGTGTAGTCGGCCCGCGTGACGAACTGCAGCCAGTGTGCCGACAGCTTCGGCGTGAGCACGGGCACGGGGATCATCACGGGCTGAAAACCAGAGGTCGCGGCGGTACGTGTCAGGACCTCGCGCGCGGTCAGGTACTCGGGGCCCGGCAGGTCGAAGGCCGCGCTGGCGGGTAGATCATCGACGACGGCAGCAGCGAGCGCGTCGACGACGTCCGTGATCCCGATCGGCGAGCTTCTGGTGGCCAGCCATCGCGGCAGCACCATGATCGGCAACCGCATCGCGAGATCTCGGACCATCGTCCAGGATTCGCTGCCTGCACCGATGATCATCGACGCGCGCAGCTCGATGCACGAGACCTCCGAGCTACGCAGCCGCTCGCCCGTACACAACCGCGCCTCGAGGTGGGGTGAGGCCCGACCCGCGGGACGGGGGGCCCCCAGGAACACGATCCGGTGGAGACCGTGGCGCCTCGCGGCTGCGACCACGTGGTCCGCGGCCGCCGCTTCGTGTCGCAGCAGGTCGGGGCCGTGGCCCCCCGTCATCTGGTGCACGAGGTAGACGAGCGCTTCGCACCCCGCGAACGCCGCGTCGAACGTCTCGGGCCGGTCGACGTCCAGCGCCACCCAGCTCCAGTCGGAAGGCCGAGCCGTCACCGGGTTCCGGGTGCCACAACGAACCTCGTGGCCGTCGGACCGGAGTCGCGCCACGAGGTGCCGACCCACGAAGCCGGATGCGCCGGCGATCACCACCTTCATCGAGCCTCCACGGCGCCGCGCACACGCGCGATGGCCTCGCGACTGAACCGGACTTGCGTGTAGCGCGCGAGCGGCCCGAGCGCGCGGACGAGCCAATGCCGGAGCTGCGAGTACTTGCGGATCTCGAAGGTAACGTCCCCCGTGACCTTGTCCCAACGCAGCTCGAACCTCTCTTCGCCGGCGACCGTGTGGCCTGCCAGGGTGCCGTAGCTGAAGCCGAATCGTGCACTCGCCGCGTCCTCGACGTCCACGACGTCGACGACACGACACACGTTGAGCGCCCACAGCCCGTACTGCCACGACGCGAACGCCACCATGGCGCCAGGCACGATCGGCGTGGTCGGATCATGGAAACGGATCCACGGCTGGTCGAACTGCTGCCAGCGCCGCAGCGCGGACACGGCGCGGGCCCAGTCTTTGGCGCCGTGGCCGACCACGGCCTGCTGTACGTCGTGGTCGAAGCCGACAGGAAGGTTGCCAACCGTGCCGCCGACGGGGTTGTAGCTGAGCGGCGCCCTGCCCGAGCGCGCGATCGCGTCGGCCACCTCGGCGTCGGACGGCGCGAAGACCTGAAAGGGTGAGCGGGTGGTGGTCGCGAGCGTGCTCATAGCCGGTTCCTGCAACGTCGGTGGGAGCGGGGTCGCCCTCGGAGCAACCTACTAAGGCCGGATCGAAGCAGGCCAACGGGGGACAGCGTGATTCGCTGTCGTCTCACCGCGGCGCCTCCACAGTTGGGGGTCCAGGACACCGAATCGTCCGCATGGGACCCGTGGTGGCGCTGCGCGGCGTCGCGAGAGGCGGCTGAGCTTCAGCCTGCGGTGACGCATGACGCTCTCGAGCCTTGCGCAACCCATCATGGGGCGGTAACGCCTTTACAACGGAGCCGCTGGTGGCGCGTCCGCACAACGACACACGGCACCCGACTTGATCCATCATGATGACTCGCAGGACGACCAAGCTGGGCCTACCGCCGTTCCCGCTCGTGGCCAGGCGCACGGCCGCGACCGTTTGCGCTCGGCTGTTCGCGGCGCACCCATGACGGTGATCGGCCGGAGCCGTCGACGCGGTCCGCGGAATCGGTAACCTCGACGAGGACGGCTTCGCGGACTTCCTGTTGAGCGTCGGCGGGGACGGCATCGACCATCCGGGCGCCGTCGTCGTGTACGGTGGGTGAGGTTCCGGCTCCTGGAGGAGAAGAGGTTGGGGGAGCATGTGCCAGGTTGTATCGGCCTTCGGCCGCTGTTGGTTTCGACCTCTGTGAGCCCTGTGCCTCTGTGGTTGGATCAGCTGGGCGCAAGGGTCGGCGTCTGTGAGGCATGCGCCTCTGTGATTGGTATCGCCGGTTGGCTTGAAACGAACCACAGAGGCACAGAGGTTACTGGAGGAGAAAGGGCTGAAGGGCATGTGGCCGGTTGCGTGTTGCTTTCGGCCTCTGTGTGTGTCGGCCTCTGTGAGCTCTGTGCCTCTGTGGTTGGTACCGCCAGTCGGCTGGGCGCATCTATCGGCTGGACGCATGGGCTAGTGGGGTGGACCATAAATTCGCAACAAAAATCGCGACACGGCGATCGACCTGTGATCTACTTGGGAGCAGGAGGTGCTGATGGCACGGACCGGTCGACCCCTTGCACCATTGGTC
>CAIUDO010000590.1 GCA_903897935.1 uncultured Pseudomonadota bacterium | reverse complement strand
CGGCGAGGGCGCGATCGAGCGCCTGACGACCGGTCATCGCCTCTGGCCCTGCGATCTCGATCGCCGCCCCACGGGCCGCCTGCAAGTCGAGGCAGGCGATCGCATAGAGCGCCGCGTCGCCCGCGGCGATCGGCGCGATCGTGTTGGTGCCTGGGCCGGGCACGAACACCTGACGGCCGGACGCGGCGCGCACCGCCATCTCACCGAACACCCGCGTGTACGGCGCGGGGCGGAGGATCGTGTACGACAACCCCGACTCCACCAGCGACTGCTCGGCCTCGCGCTTGGCGCCGTACCAGGGGATCGCGTAGTCCCGGTCGACGCCCATCGCCGACACGTAGACCACGTGCTTGACGCCCCGCGACTTGGCCGCAGCCCACAAGCTGGCGTGCCCCTTGGCCGTGACCGTGGTGTGGTCGTTGCCCTTCGTCTCCGTTTCGACGCCGCTGCACGCGATCAGGTACTCGACCCCAGTGCACGCGCGCGAGAGCGAAAGTTCGTCCCGCAAGTCACCGAAGAAGTAGTTACAACCGGTGTCATTCAACCAGAAGTACTCGCTCCCCTTGCGCACGAGCGCGCGAACGGGCTGCCCCATGCGCCGAAGCGCTCGGACGACGTTGTTTCCGAGACGCCCCGTCGCGCCGGTGACAAGGATCATGTGCACCCTCCCCTGAACCGCACCGAGGCTAACGGACGCCGCACCGATTCGCACCAGGGAACCCCGGTGGTGGCCCCCAGTGGCGCGCGATAGCCGCCCGCGGGGGCGCAGAGATGGCCGGCGACGACGAACGATCCGGAGTGAACGACTTCACGTTGCCGCCCGAGCTGCGCGACGCCGTCGCCAACCTCGTGCGGGCGGTGGCGCGCCGCGGCCGCGATCGGATGCGCGACGCCGCGTCGACCGGGCGCCACCGGCTCGAGCTGCGTCAGCTCCACAAGGACCGCGACGCGTTCTGGGCCCGGCTCGGCAAGACCGCGTACCGCCTGGCCGAAGCCGGCGAGATCGACCACCCCGCGCTGCGGAAGGCCATGGAGCGCATCGACGAGCTCGATCGCGCGATCGCGGCGATGGAGTCCTCCGGGCACCACCTCACCACGCCGAAGGGAAACGACGGTTCGCCCGATTAGTCGACGGCGGCCGCCGCCCGCGTCGGCGCCGGCCCTTGCCAGATGACGCGCGGTCGGATTAGACGTCGCGGGTCGCGCCTGGGGGGCTGTAGCTCAACTGGGAGAGCGCCAGAATGGCATTCTGGAGGTCGTGGGTTCGAGCCCCATCAGCTCCATGCGCGATTCGAGAGCCGCCGGGTCCTCCCGGCGGCTCTCTTCGTTTCGGCTCTGTTTCTTTGGGCGCGCCCTGCGTGAAGCGGTGGGCCGGGCGCTCCGGACGGCGATAGACTCGGCGCCTCGCCGCCGGAGTCCGCCATGATCACTCGCCCCACGCTCGTTCTGGTCCTCGCCGCCTCGATGGTCATGAGCGCGTGCAAGAAGGATCCCGACGAGACCGCCGGCACGACCACCGTCCCGACCGATCTCGACGCCGACGCCGACACGGACGCCGACTCGGACTCGGACACCGACACCGATTCGGACACCGACACCGACACCGATACGGACACCGACACCGACACCGAACCCGCCGACGATGTCGACGGCGACGGGTACACCACGGCCGAAGGCGACTGTGACGACGCCGACCCCAGCGCGTACCCCGGCGCCCCCGAGGTCTGGTACGACGGCGTGGACCAGGACTGCAGCGGCGGCTCCGACTTCGACCAGGACGCCGACGGCTTCGACGCGATCGTCGGCAAGGGCACCGACTGCGACGACGTCGATCCCACGATCTACCCAGGCGCGCCCGACAAGCTCGGGGACGGGCTCGATCAGGACTGCGACGGCGAAGACGGCGCGGTCACCCCGTCGAGCGCGCTGGTTGAGGGAGACCTCGTCATCACCGAGGTCATGGCCCTCCCCACGCAGGCGATCGTCGGCGGGCAGTGGTTCGAAGTCCACAACACCACGGCTGGCCGCGTGGACCTGCAGGGCATCGAGGTCGTCGACGACGCGGGCGCCTCGTTCATCGTCAGCGCGCCCCTGGTCGTCGCGCCGGGCGCCCTGGCCATCTTCGGCGACGAAGCCGACGTCAAGCTCAACGGCGGCGTCGCGGTGGACTACGTCTGGTCGGGCTTCTCCCTCGAAGCGGCGGACTCGATCGCGGTCCGCACGAAGAAGACGCTCGTCGACGTCGTGCGGTGGGCCCCCGGAGACGGCTTCCCGATCGTGTCGGGAGCTGCGGCGAGCGCCGACCCGGCCGCCGACGCGGTCACCAACGACGACCCGGCGTCCTGGTGTGTCGCGGCGACCGCGTACGGCCTCGGGGACCGAGGCTCGCCCGGGCTGATCAACGCCGCCTGCCCCGTCGAGACGGACGCCGACGGCGACGGCTGGTCGGTCGAAGGTGGTGACTGCGACGACGCCGACCCGTTCACCTACCCGGGCGCGCCCGAGGTCTGGTACGACGGCCTCGACCAGGACTGCGCTGGCGGCGACGACTACGACGCCGACGGCGACGGCGTGCTCCACCCCCTCGGCGGCGGCGGCGACTGCGACGACGCCGACCCGGCCAGCTACCCGGGGGCCCCCGATCCGGTCGACGGCGTCGACCAGGACTGCGACGGCGTCGACGGCGCGAACGACGCGGACGGCGACGGCTGGACGGTCGGCGCGGGCGACTGCGACGACGCCGACCCGGCCACCTACCCCGGCGCCCCCGAGGTGCTCGACGACGGCATCGACCAGGACTGCGACGGCGTCGACGCCGAGGAGGTCCCGCTCCACCTCGCGGTGGTCGTGCCGGGCGATCTCGTGGTCACCGAGATCATGCAGAACCCGCTCGCGACCAGCGACGCGACGGGCGAGTGGATCGAGATCCTCAACACCACCGCGTTCAAGATCGACCTCGACGGGCTGGAGCTGTACGACTACGGCAGCGACTCCGCTGTCATTACCGGCACTTTGGTCCTCAATGCCGGCGAGCGCGTCGTGGTGGGTGCGTCCACCGATCCCGCCGCGAACGGCGGCGCCCCGGTCGCGTACGCGTGGTCGGGGGTGAGCCTCGGCAACTCCGACGACGAGCTGCTCGTCGGCTACGGCGGCTCGGTGTTCGACTTCGTCGCGTGGGACAACGGCGTCACGTTCCCCGACCCGAACGGCGCCTCGATGACGCTCGATCCGTTCTTGGAGACGGTCGTCGCGAACGACTCGGGCGCGAGCTGGTGCGAGGCGATCAGCGTGTTCGGGCTCGGCGACCTCGGCACGCCGGGCGCGCCCAACGACTACTGCTTCGCCCCGCCCGACGCCGACGGCGACGACTTCGACGTCCTCACCGACTGCGACGACGCCGACCCCACGATCTACCCAGGCGCTCCCGAGGTCCCCGGCGACGGCATCGACCAGGACTGCGACGGCGTCGATCTCCCGCCGGTGCCTGACGTCGACGGCGACGGCTTCGAGGTCGCGGACGGCGACTGCGACGACGCTGACCCCACCGTGTTCCCAGGCGCCCCCGAGGTCTATGGAGACGGGATCGACCAGGACTGCGACGGCGTCGACCCGATCGCGCCGTACGGCGTCGCGGACCTGCTGCCCGGCGATCTCGTGATCACCGAGATCATGCAGAACCCGGACGTCACGTCGGACCCGAACGGCGAGTGGTTCGAGGTGTGGAACCGCACCCTGCTCGACTTCGACCTGTCGGGGCTCGAGATCGGCGACAGCGGCGGCGTGTCCACCACCGTGGGCGCGCCGGTCCTGCTTCCGGCCGGTGGCTTGGTCGTGTTCGCGTACTCGGACGATCCAGCGGTCAATGGCGGCGTCATCGCGTCCTACGCGTACGGATCGGCGGTCACCCTCGGGAACGGCTCCGACGACCTCGTCCTGAGCGCCGCGGGCGTCGTCATCGACGAGGTGGCGTGGGACAACGGCGCCACGTTCCCGGACCCGACCGGCGCGTCGATGAGCCTCGATCCGTCGGCGTTCCTCGCGACCAGCAACGACGACGGGGCGTCGTGGTGCGAGGCGTCGATCCCGTTCGGCGCCGGCGACCTCGGCACGCCGGGCGTGGTCAACCCGACCTGCTTCCCCCCGGCAGACGCCGACGCTGACGGCTTCACCGAAGACGTCGACTGCGACGAGACCGACTCCGACGTCTACCCCGGCGCCCCGGAGGTGCCCGGCGACGGCGTCGATCAGGACTGCGACGGCGCCGACGCCGCGTGGCCCGACCTCGACGGCGACGGCTTCACCGAAGAGGTCGACTGTGACGACGCCGACCCGCTCGTCTACCCCGGCGCCCCCGAGATCGTCGCCGACGGCGTCGACCAGGACTGCGACGGCGTCGACGACGTCGGCGCCCCCGACCTCGACGGCGACGGCTTCACCGCCGACCTCGACTGCGACGACGCCGACCCGTCGATCTACCCAGGAGCGCCCGAGGTCGAAGGCGACGGCATCGACCAAGACTGCGACGGCGTCGACACGCTGCCCGGCCTCACCGGCGTCGACGAGCTGCTGCCCGGCGACCTGCTCATCACCGAGATCATGCAGAACCCCGACGCGGTCGCCGACGGCGTCGGTGAGTGGTTCGAGGTCCGCAACGACAGCGGGGTCGACATCGACCTCGAGGGCCTGATCGTGTCGGATCTCGGGGCCGAGCTGCAGGTCATCGGCGGCTCGCTCGTCGTGGCCGCTGGGGACTACGTCGTGTTCGGCGCCAGCGCAGATCGCGGCGTGAACGGCGATCTCGCGGTCGACTACGACTGGACCGGCATCTCGCTCGGCAACGCCGACGACGAGCTGATCCTGTCCAACACCTCGGGCGTGCTGGCCCAGGTCCTATGGGACGGCGGCCCCGTGTTCCCCGACCCCACCGGCGCCTCGATGTCGCTCGATGAGGCGACGTTCGTCTGGTGTGAGGCCAGCACACCGTACGGACTGGGCGACCTCGGCACCCCCGGCGCCGCGAACGACGCCTGCCCGGTCGACGCCGACGGCGACGGCTTCGACGACGTCACGGACTGCGACGACGGTGACCCCAGCGTGTACCCCGGCGCCCCCGAGGTCGTCGGCGACGGCGTCGACCAGGACTGCGACGGCGCCGACGCGCTCGGGCCCGCCGACGGGGACGGCGACGGCTTCGCCGAAGACGTCGACTGCGACGACGCCGACCCGGACAGCTACCCGGGCGCCCCCGAGATCCCCGAAGACGGCGTGGACCAAGACTGTGACGGATCGGACCTGGCGTACGCCGACGGCGACGACGACGGCTTCACCGAAGACGTCGACTGCGACGACGCCGACCCCGCGGCGTACCCCGGCGCCCCCGAGATCATCGGCGACGGCGTGGATCAAGACTGTGACGGCGCCGACCAGGCCGCGCTCGACGCCGACGACCTCGCCGCAGGCGACCTCGTCATCACCGAGATCATGCAGAACCCGCTCGTCGTCGCCGATGCGGCCGGCGAGTGGTTCGAAGTGCACAACACGACGGCGTGGCCGGCGGATCTGCGTGGCCTCGTCGTCTCCGACCTCGGCACCGAATCCCACACGATCGCCAGCTCCGTGATCGTGCCGGCAGGCGGCTACGCGGTGCTCGGCGCGAACGCCGACTCCGGGCTCAACGGCGGCGTCACGGTCAGCTACCGGTACACCGCGTTCAGCCTCGGCAACACCGACGACGAGATCGTCCTTTCGAACAGTGGCGGCGTCATCGACGCGGTCGTGTACGACGGCGGCCCGCTGTTCCCCGACCCGAACGGGGCCTCGATGTCGCTCGATGCTGGCGCACGCGACGCGATCAGCAACGACGACGGCTCGTCGTGGTGCGAAGGCGTCGACGTGTACGGCGCCGGCGACCTCGGCACCCCCGGCGCCGCCAACCCGGCGTGCCCGGTCGACGCCGACGGCGACGGCTTCACCAGCGACGTCGACTGCGACGACGCCGATCCCGACGCGTTCCCCGGCGCCCCCGAGATTGTCGGCGACGGCGTCGACCAAGACTGCGACGGCGCCGACCGCGACACGCTGTTCGCGGACGAGCTGCTCGCCGGAGATCTCGTCGTCACCGAGATCATGCAGAACCCGAACGCCGTGCTCGACTCCGCCGGCGAGTGGTTCGAGGTCTACAACGCGTCCGGGTTCGAGGTTGATCTCGCCGGTATGATCGTGCGGGATCTCGGCACCGAGTCCCACACCATCTCCGCCACGGTCATCATCCCGCCCGGCGCCTACGCCGTCATCGCAGCCAACGCCGATCCGGGCCTCAACGGCGGCGTCACCGCCGACTACGCGTGGCTGGGAGGCTTCACCCTCGGCAACGGCGACGACGAGGTCGTGCTCGCCAACGCGCTCGGCGTCGTCGACCAGGTCGCGTACGACGGCGGGCCCGTCTTCCCCGACCCGACCGGCGCCGCCATGTCGCTCGATCCTGCCGCCCGCGACGACGTCAGCAACGACGACGGATCGGGGTGGTGCGCCGCCACCGACGCGGATGGCGCCGGCGACCTCGGCACCCCAGGCGCCGCCAACCCGGCGTGCCCGGTCGACGGCGACGGCGACGGCTTCACCGCCGACGTTGACTGCGACGACGCCGATCCCAGCGCGTTCCCCGGCGCCCCCGAGATCGTCGGCGACGGCGTCGACCAAGACTGTGACGGGTCGGACGCCACCTTCCCCGACGGCGACGGCGACGGCTTCGCCGCCGACGTCGACTGCGACGACGCCGATCCCAGCGCGTTCCCCGGCGCCCCCGAGATCG
>CAIUDO010000589.1 GCA_903897935.1 uncultured Pseudomonadota bacterium | reverse complement strand
CGACGCCGGGCTGCGCCTCGAGGCATTCCTTCACCTCGGCGGGCCAGTCGGCGGGCCAGGTGATGCGCGCGGCCGCCGCCTCGTCCACCTGCGACGCCCAGCACTGCTCGTACCAGCTGACGGTCCACTTCAGGCTCTGGCCCTTGACCTCGGGAATGAGCATGCCGACGGCGGCGAGCCCCTGAGAGAGTCCCTGACGGTACGACGTGGCGTCGGCCGGTGCCGGGTGGCGCTGGCCCTGCACCCAGATGTCGGTCTTGATGGTGGAGGCATCCACCGAGCTCCAGGTGGACTGCAGGACGAAGGGCATCCAGACCCGGATGTCCTTCAGCTGGATGGTCTCGGTATCGCCGCGGCGCATGCTCGGCGCCCACAGGCTCGCCTCGAGCTTCGCTTCCCAGATGCGGGCGTCGAGGCGGGTGAGCGGCGGCTCGGGCGGGCGCCCCGAGATGGTGCTGAACGAGCCGCCGGCGGGTGCGCCCGGGGGCGTCGCGCCCGGTCCGCCCGGCGGCGACTGGGGAGCGGACGTGGCCTGCGCGATCCACGCGCTCGCGACGAGTGCGGCGGTCAGCATGGTGAAAAGATACGCAGGCCCGGCCGATCTGGATCGGCCGGGCCTGGGATGGGTCTCAGGTTGTCCCGGGCGTGTGCCCGGGCCGCGTCATGCGCGGTGCGTCAGGGGCACGCGCCCCAGGCGCCGAGCAGTGCGCCGAGGTCGGCGCCGTTCACGATGCCGTCGGCGTTCAGGTCGAGCTCCGAGCCGCCCCAGCCACCGAGCAGCTGGCCGAGGTCGGCGCCGCCGACCGTGCCGTCGCCGTCGAAGTCACCCGTGCAGGGCTGCGCGGTGCAGTTGGCGGCGCACTCGCCGGCCTTGGTCACGCAGATCGAGTCCCAGCGAACCTCGCAGCAGAACGGATCCGCCGTGCACACGTAGGTGCAGCAGCAGCTGTCGGCGCAGAACGCGTTGTTGTGCGCCGTGCCGCAGTCGCCCGCGCCGGCGTCGCCGCAGGCGTAGGTGGCCGGGTCGAGGTTCTCCGCGCCGACGGTGTCCATCGGGGCGGTGGTCGGCGACGCCGTGCCGATCGCCCACGTGCCGGTCGAGGTGCGGTAGCCGTGCACCGGGCCCGCATAGTTGGTGACGACCGTGTCGGTGGTCACCGCGTTCGAGAGCATGAGCACGTTGTCGAGGCGGTTGTTGCTCGTGGTGCTGGTCGCGCCGCTCAGGGTCAGCTTCAGGTACGCATCGGTCGCGCCGTCAACCGCGTTCGTCGCGGTGAGCGACTTGATCGCGAAGCTCGTCGAGATCGTGAAGGCCGCCGAGTGCGGGAGGTCGGTCCACGAGCTGCCGTCGGTGCTGTACGCCCAGGCGTGAGCGTTGTAGCCCGTCGTGGTGCTCGAGGTTCGCGTGGCGTAGCTCGCGTTCAGGCCCGTGAAGCTCGACATCGGGAACTTGAACACCACCGACTTGCCGTTGGCGCCGCTGCCGATGAGGGCGATGGACGAGGTGGTGCTCGTCGCGGGGTCAAGGCCGTTGCCCGGGGCCGCCGTGCCGGTCGCGTTGAGGCCGGTTCCGGTGAACGCGTTCAGCTCGGCCGCGAGCCAGTCGCTCGAGCCGTTGGTGCCGTCGAGGTACATCGCGCCGGCGCCGGCGTTCGCGTTGTAGAGCTTCGGCGTGTTCGGGGCAGCCGCGGCTGCCGTGCCGCCGGTCGCGGTCGTCTGGAAGTCCCAGCCCGCGATCGTCGTGCCGCTGGTCGCCTGGACGAGCGCGCGCGAGACGTACGGGCCGCAGAAGTTCGTGCCGTACCACCAGTCCTGGCCCGCGAGCGGGGTGCTGCCGTTGGTCTCCTTCAGGACGACGTTGTCGACGATCGAGGTCCACGGCGTCAGGTCGAGCGTGCCGTCGTCGTTCGTGTCGAGGTCCTGGCCGCCCGAGCCCGCGTTCGGCGCGCGCGTGACGAAGGTGTCGGTGCCCGAGTAGCCCGTCACCAGGAGGTAGGTCTGGTTGTCAGGCGACTCGATCTGGGTGTCCGAGGCGAGGCCCGAGACCGGAAGCGGCCAGGGGAGGTCGGTGGCGCCGGGCGTCACGGTGAACGGGAAGGCGCCGCTGACTGCATCGCCCGGGTTGCGAAGGACGAGGAAGCCGTTCTTGCCGATCACGTCGGTGGCCGCGAAGTGGTAGAGCCACTCGACGACGCCGGTGCGGGTGATGGCAGTGCCGGTCGAGGTACCGTCGCCGATGACGACGATCGACATGCCCGCGAGCGATGCGCCGGGCGTTCCCTTCAGCTCGATGTATTCGGCATTCGCGCTGCCGGTACGGATCTCATTGATGAGGATGGACTGAGCGTGGGAAGCAGCCGTCATGGTGAGGGCAGCCGTGCCCATCATCGTGATGAAACGCATCGTGATAGTCTCCTGATGTTGAAAGTCGTCGGGCGCCTGCCGTGCACTGAGCGAGGCCGACACCGAGTCTAGCCCGACCCTGCAAGAACGCCCCATATCGATCGCGGGTTCGCGAAACATGGCGCTTTTCGGACGTTCAAACTTCATTCAGGGTGCCGGCCGTTGGTTGTTCTTCGGAGTGGTGGCGTTTCTCCTGAGTAGCGCCTGGGGGTTGCTCCTCGATCGCTGGCCCACGGTGGGGCAGGATCCGGCGAGGTCGGGATTCGACGAGACCGCCGCGCTGGCGGATCTGCGCGCCTTCGTTGGTGATGGCGCGCCCCGCGTGGTCGGTTCCCCCGCCGCGGCCTGGGGGCGGGACCGAGTCGCCGGAATTCTCGACGGGCTCGGGCTGTCGGTTGAGCGACGCCCCGCGCGCGTCGAGCGCCGGGCGGGCACCGTCGAGCTCGAAAACCTGGTGGTTCGCATCCCGGGACGCGAGCCGGGCGCAGCGCGCGTGGCGGTGGTTGCCCACACCGACAGCGCGCCCGGGGCGCCCGGAGCCTCGGACGACGGCGCGGGGGTTGCCTGCGCGCTCGGCGTCGTCCGGAGCCTGCGTGCCGATCCGCCGCGGCACGACACGCTCCTGGTGCTGACCGACGGCGAGGAGCGCGGCCTGCTCGGCGCCCAGGCCTTCGTGGCGAACGATCCGGCGGCCGCCGAGCTGCGCGCGGTCGTGAATCTCGACGCCCGAGGCGCCTCGGGGCCGGCGTTCGTCTTCGAGACCGGCGTCGAGACCGCGTGGCTCTCCTCGATCCTCGCCCGGCGCGTGCCCGCGGCGCGTGCCCACTCGCTGATGGGCGTGGTCTACGGCGCGATGCCGAACGGCACCGACTTCACGCCCTTCCTCCGGCAGGGAATCAGCGGCTTCAACGTCGCGTTCATCGGCGACGTCGGCGCGTACCACACGCCGGACGACACCGTCGAGCGCCAGTCGGCGGCGAGCAGGGCGCACATGGGGATGACCGCCGTCGCGCTCGTCCGCGCGCTCGACGAGGAACTGCCGGCGGAGG
>CAIUDO010000588.1 GCA_903897935.1 uncultured Pseudomonadota bacterium | reverse complement strand
GCCGGCGCGCTCACGCTCGGGTATCTGCTCGCGATCGTCTCGGTGCATAGCGCGCAGAAGACGGCGAGCGCGACCGCGCCGTGCGCCGCGGTGCCCCCGCCGACCGGGCGCAACCACCGACGCACCTGGGCGGCGCGCCGCGCGAAGCCGCGCTCCGAGGCAACGAACACGCCGTCGACCGGCACGGGGCGAACGAGGGGCTGGTGCCTGCGCTCCCAGGCCGCGAGCGGCGCACCGAACGCCACCGCGACCACCAACACCACCGCGATCGGGGCCATCCCCGCCCGGGCGAGCGGCCCGAGCAGCATCCAGCCCCACGCCAACGAGCCCAACCCGACCGCGGCCGCCGTCGCGCGGATGGCCTCTGGCCGTGAGCGATCGTGGCGCGACCCGGACAACAACGATCCGAACGGAGGCTGGCTGGACATAGGCGGGGTTCCTATCGCGACCCTCCCCCCGGCGCGACGGCGCCGCGCGCCAAACCAGCGGCCAGCGGTAGCGACGCCTCCCGACGGCCGACGGCGAATAGCGCACGACCCACGCACGGAATGGCTCACCCCGACGGCGCGGCGGCGCGGACGGAATATGCTGAAGCGCGCCCGCGTGGCGTCGGAGGCGGCCCTGGACTCGTGGCGGACCCGGCTCGAAGCAGCGACCCAGGAGCGCGCGCCCGCGCGGATCAGCCGCCCGTCCGGCGCCTGGCGCGACGGCTCGCTGGTCCGGTCGGAGCCGGGCGGCTTGGTCGTCAACGTGCCCGACCACGATCTGCGCAGCGGCGAAGACGTACGCCTGCGCTTCGAGTGGGACGGCGCCGCCGTGCACCTGGCGGCGACGGTCGCGCGGGCCGGCGTCCCGGTGCCGGATCGTGGGCCGTCGGGGCTCCGGTTGGGGCTGATCCGCCCGCTCGCCAGCTCGGACCCGCCGCGCACGACCACGCCCGACCGGGCGCCCGCCGCCGCGCCGCTGCTCGCGCTCCGCGTCAGCGGGGACCGGCAGGTGTCGCTGTTGGCCGAGCCGGTGCGCGTCATCGAGCTCGCGCCGCGGCGGGTGGTGTTCGAGGTGCCCCGCTCGTGGACGCTGGTGTTCCCAGCGCAAGGCACCCTCTGGCTGCGAATCGGCGAAGATCGTGCGTCTCCTGTCGAGGCGCAGGGTCGGATCCACAGCGTCGCGAGCGGCGACGCGCTCGTCGCGTACACCGTCGAGCTCGAAGAGGTCGAAGATCGGGACCGCCACGAGCGCGCTCTGGCCGCCGTCGCCGCCCACCTTCGGTTGTGGTGAGGCTCGGGGTGGCCCCCGCGAGCGGCGCCAGTTAGCCCACCAGTGGTTCGGGGGTGTGGCGGAATCGGTAGACGCGCCGGACTCAAAATCCGGTGGTTTCGCGACCTTGGGGGTTCGAGTCCCCCCGCCCCTACCAACCTCCCGCCAGCCGGGCTCCGATCGACCTGTCACGCACGGCCGTGCACGAACGAGCCTCGAGCGTCGAAGCGGCGTGGTCCAACGACCGACCGAACGTGCGGCGCACCAACGCGGCTGCGCCCTCAATCAGTACGGCAGCGTGCGCTTCCAGCGACCGGCAGAGTTCGACACGTGGCCGATCTCCTTGAGCGCGCGCAGGACGGCGAGCACCTCGTGGCGCTGCAGGTCCGAGAACGCGGACTCGCGGGCCTTGTGGCAGATGCCGGCGACGAGCACCGCTTCGAGCAAGCCCTCCGAGTGCCCGCCCAGCCGCGCGAGCGCGTGGTCCCGCACGAACTCGCCGCGCGCGTCTTCCAGGACCGCCATCCGACGACGGCTGGGGCCCTTGGACTTGGTGGCCTTCGCGGGCTGGTCGTCGTCGTCGATCACCATGGGGCCGGCGAGCTTCTTGACCGCCGGCATCGCGGAGGGAGCGCTGCCCGGCGTGGCCGGCTCGAACGCCACCGCGTCCCACTTGTCGGACAGCACGATGGCGACCTTGCGCTCTTCGGGGTCCCGATCGAGCGATTCACCTTCGCGCCGGATCATCGCGCGCAACGACCACGGCACGTGCGCGCCGTCGAGCGCGTCGAGCTCGCGCAGCAGCGCCAGGAACGGTGGGCCCGACGGGACATCGGTGATCTCACCGGCCACCTGCTTGGAGAACGCGACGAGCCCCTGGAGCAGGCGCTTGGGCAACGAGTCGACCTCGGCGAGCGCGAGCGCGTCCGCCATCGTCTCCGGAGCCACCTGGTCGAGCGGCTTCCGCAGGACATCCGCGAGGTAGATCTCGAGCTCGGAGGCAGGCATGGTCCGAAGGTTCGCCACCTTCACGCGATCACTCAAAGCGCACTCTCCAGCGAGACACGATGAAATGGCCACCAAAACGGCAAATCGCACGGTGACCGGGGTCAGGACCACAAGATCGGGTGAGCGCCGTGGTCGACCCGGCGTCCGGCCAGTAACCACCTGCGGCGGACCTTGCCGCCCCCCAACGAGGAGAACCATGCGCATCACCAGGGTGTACACACGTACCGGCGACCGAGGTACGACCCGACTCGTCGGCGGGCAGGAGGTCGCGAAGGATGACCCCAGGATCGAGGCGTACGGGACGATCGACGAGCTGAACACGATCGTCGGCCTCGCGCGTACGTTCAACGGGACGTCCGGGGCGCCCGCCGAGGCGATCGCCCGCATCGACGCCGCGTTGCATCAAGTGCAGAACGACCTGTTCAACCTGGGCGCGGACCTCGCGACGCGGCCGGCGGACCGGTGGCCCACGATGGTGCAGGTGCAGCCCGAGGACGTCACCCGGCTGGAGTCCTGGTGCGACGCCTTCAATGAAGAGCTGGAACCGCTTCGCGAGTTCATCTTGCCGGGCGGCGGCCCAACCAGCGCGTTCCTACACCAAGCGCGCACCGTCTGTCGTCGGGCGGAGCGCCGCATCTGCACGCTGCACGCGCTCGAGCCGGAGGTCGGCGAGCTGCCCATCCACTACGTCAACCGGCTGTCGGACTTCTTGTTCGTGCTCGGGCGGTGGGCGGCCAAGCAGTGCGGCGCGCCCGAGCCGTTGTGGGAGCGCCCGGGAGAGCGCCGGCCAGGCCGGTCGTAGCCGTCGCGGCCGGCCGAGCGCCGCCGCTACCGCACGACGAGCAGCAGCACGATCACCGCCAACAACAACAGCGCGGCCCCTTGCGCGACGACGATGACGAACAGCGCGGGGCTCCACCAGGCCGGGCGACGCGACGACACACGCACCTCCGCGAGCGCTCCTTCGAGCGCGAGCACCCTGCGCTGCAGATCGGCGAACTCCGCCGCGGAGCGCACGGCCGCGACAGCGATGCGCGCGGTCGACGCGCTCGGGGTGGCGGACGAAGGAAGCGGGCTCGGCGCGACCGCCGCGACGGCCCCCACCGACGACAACGCCCCCGCGAGCTCGACCCAGTGCCGCGCCAGCGCCTCGAACGCGGCCGCGAGGTCGCGGGCGGACGTGAAGCGGTGCGACGGGTCGATCGACAGCGCACGATCGAGCAGCTCGAGCACCTGCTCCGCGACCTCGTCCTCCGCGGCGCGGCTCTCGATGCCGAACACCCCGCGCACACACTCGCGGACGAGCACCCGATCGTCTTCGGGCAGTCGGAGCGGGTCCGGGAACGCGCCCGGCTCGATGTCGCGCCCCGAAAAGCGGCCAGGATCCTTCGCGTAGACGTCGATGACCTGGGTGACCCGGTGCGACCGCACCCGCGCCCCGTTCGCGCTGTCGCGGGGGACCGGCCCACCGTCGAGCACCATCCGGCGCAACCGAAGCAGCGCCATGAACATCGACGCCAGCGCCCAGGTGTCGACCGCGGCCGGGAACGTGTGCCGCGCGTGCAAGATGAGCTCGGGCGCGAGGAAATTCTCGGTGCCGGTAACCAACCGCGTGACGCCCAGGGCGGCGTCTTCTGGGGAGCGCAGGAGGGGGGCGCCGAAGTCGGAGATCAACCACCGGCCGTCGGTCGACAGCAGCACGTTTGCCGGCTTGAGATCCGCGTGCGGCACGACGCGCCGGTGCTGCTTGAGCGAGGCCTGGTGCGCTTCGTCGACTCGGTGGCACACCTCGGCGAGCACCGAGCACAGGCGGCCGAACGCGTCGGGCTCGGTCAGGCGGTCGCGCCACCAGCGCTCGAGGTCCGCCGGGCACCACTCCATCACGACGCCCGTCGCGAGCGGTTGCCCGATGACGTCGACCAAGCGGGGGCACGGCAGCTCCCCCGCGATCGACGACATCTCCTGCAGCAGGCGGGCCTCTTCTTGTACCCGGCGCAGGACGCCCTCGTCGGTCTCGTGCCACAGCTTGAGCGCTACGGCCTCGCTGTCGGGCGCGCCGCGTCGGACGACTTTACGCACCGTGGCGTCGACGCCGTGCCGGAGCTTGGCTCCTTCGACGGGTACGTACTCGCTGCCGGATCGACCCCTCCACAGCCGAGGGAGCGTCGCCGTAGGCACCGGTCAGAAGCCGACGCGGAAGTACGGGACCGCGCCGCCGCCATCGAGCGCGACCCCCCACGTGAACGTGCCCACGCCGGCGGCCAGGATGCCCCCCGACGCCAAGACCATGCTGTTGGTCAGCGTTCGGTACCGCTCGACGTCCGCCAACACCGTGCTGTCTTCGAACGCGCCGCGCGTCGAGAACGAGTAGCCGTACACCCCGATCGCGCCGGCGGCGAGCACCGATCCGGCGACCAACAACGGCGTCTTCGCTGCCGGACGCTGCCGATCGATCCGCGCGACGCCGCTCGCGTTCGTCGAGACGGGCTCCGCGACGGGCGGGCGGACCTTCTCGACCTTCTCCTTCTCGGGCTTGACCTTCTTGTCGGTCGCGGCGACCGCCACCGGGGCGGCCGGGAATACGTTGCCCTCGATGACGTGCGACGCGAACCCACCCACGTCCGTCTGGTACAGGTGCGGCCGGTCCGGGGTCGCGATCGGCGACGACACCTTGCGCCCGTCCAACCAGTGCCCACCTGGAGCGAACGATCCGCCCGCGGGCACGGGATCCGGCGACATCTCCTTGCGCACGTCGTCGTAGGCGAGCGCGACCGGATGCCCCTGGGGGAAGTCCTGCAGACCGTACGAGAACGTGGGGTCGACCTCGAACGCGGTGCGCATCCACGCCTGACCGCGGGCGACGTCGCCGCCCGCGAACAAGCCGGCGCCGATCGCACGATACGATCGACCGGCCAACGCGGCGTTCATCACTTCGGAGAGGCACGGCAGCGACTGCTCCATGTTGCGCGCCGCCGCGATCGAGGCGTCTTGTTTGCCGTCGCGAAAGCCCTGCTCGACCGCCACGAGGTCGGCGAGCAGCCCATCAACGGCGTACGGAGCCGCACATGGGCCCGCCCACGCCGATCCGCTCCACAGCATCGCCGCGCCGACGAGCACTCCGCGCACGTTCCCTCCAGGCGCGCAAGCTATCACATTCGTCGCCGGCTCCCCGCGACGCCTTGACACGCTCGTGACGAATCTTTATTTGGCGGCGGCGTTCGGGGCGGCCCCCCGACAATTGAGGAGGCGACATGAACGTCCGGAACTTCGGCGCGCTGGCGCTCGGCATCACCCTGACCACCGGCTGCTCCGGCAAGGAGGGCATCTGGGTGCTTCAGCTCGAGGCCAAGCCGATCAGCAGCGAAGACTCTTGCGACGAAGAGGCGACGGACTGGAACTTCGCGGGCGCCACGGTTCCAACCGACGTCTCCGGGCCGGACCCCTGGACCACCGAAGAGACGACCACGCTGTCGAACCAGATCCTGCTGGTCCAGTTCGCCGAGAAGGGCGGTCAGGCTACCCTCCTCGTCGGTGACACCATCTACCCGTCGGTCGCGGGCAAGGGCAACACCTGGCAGTTCGCGTGGGAGGCCAGCACCCGCACGGTCTACGAGGCGAACAACGCGTTCGGGTACGCCTGCTCGGAAGAGGTGCTGAACAAGACCACGGTGACCTTCGACCTCGTGTTCGACGGCAAGCTCGTCACCGGTACCAGCACGGTGAAGGACGAGTTCACGGCGAGCTACGAAGAGTCCGACCGGTGGCAAGAAGACGTCAGCGGCGACGAGATGTGCAGCATGCCGGCCGGGAACTACCTCGAGGTCGTCACCGGGCGTGGACCGTCGGCGGGCACCGCGCCTGCGAGCAACGCGCGCGACCAGATCGACTGCTCGGCGGACCCCTGCTACATCGACGTCGAGCGGCGTTGCACCGACACGTACACCATCACCGGATACGAGTCGGGCATGAACGGCGAGACCACCTACGGCCCCACCGACGACGACGGGCAGGGCTTCGGCGGCCTGTAAGCGGCGCTTCGTCAGAGCGACTCACTCCGGCGTGATCACCAACAAGATCTCGCCCGCCGTGACCGCGGCCGCGTGCTGGACCCGGACGGCGGACACCACGCCGCCGATTGGAGCGCGCACCGGCGAGAAGGTCTTCATGACCTCGACGAGCGCGACGACGTCGTTGCTGGCGACCCGGGCCCCGAGCGGGGCCAACGCGGGCGCGCCCGGCTGCGGCGACAAGTAGACGGTTCCGTCCGTCTCGGCACGTGCGGCCACGCCGACGAACCCCTGGTCCACGGCACCCGCCGCCTGCTCGCGCGCTTCGGCGACGACCGATGCTCCGACCGCGACCAGCGGCGCCCCGTACGCCACCCAGGTGCCGGGGCGGCAGATCGTGCGCGTCAGGCCGTTCACCCCGTCGGGGACGAGCACATCGAGCCACCGCCCGTCGCGGCGCAGCCTGCCGAGCCGCTCCCCAGGCGCGACCACGCGGCTCGCGCCGGGATCGGGTGACCACCGCCCGACCGTAGGGGCGCCGAGCACCGGGTCGCCTTCACCCTCGATGACTACCGCTCGCCACACAGGACCTCCAGATCGTGCAGGCTCCAGATTCGGGGGTTCTTCGTGCGCCGATGCCCCGTCGCTTGCCACGAGCACTCCGCGAGGACCTCGAGCCAGCGGCGCAGCCGCGCGACCGGCACGACCTCGTCGGTGTCCATACGCGCCGCCGACGCGATCGGGTCCATGTCGGCCTCGATGCGCGCCGCGACGTCGGCCATGCCCTTCTCGATGCGCAACCGCTCGTCCGGGTCGGAGGTGGCGATCTCGAAGTCGTCGTCGAGCTTGCTGTTGTACGTTGCGATGGCCAGCGTGCGGCCTTCCATGACGGACAGACGGGTGAGCGGTGTGGAGAGCTGCAGCACCGGGTCGTACGGGAGGCCGTTCATCGCGTAGTACCCAGCGCCCGACGCCTTGCGCAGCAGCACCGCGAACATCGGCACCTCGTTGGTGCTGTTCGAGTAGATGAGGTTCGAGCCGTAGCCCAGCAGTCCCAACCGCTCCGCTTCGACCCCGATGTCGAACCCCGAGATGTCCTGGAGCCACACGATCGGGATGCCGTCGTCGTTGCAGGCACGAGAGAACGCCGAGATCTTCGCGATGCCCTCCCGGTACAGCGCGCCGCCCGGCCGCTTGCCGATGCCCGGCTCGTCGACGATGCCTTGCCGATTCGCGACGAACCCCATCCACAAGCCGTTCACGCGGGCGACGCCGGTGACCATCTCCCGCCCCACGCCGGGCAGGACCTCGTGGAACAAGCTGTCGTCGACGAGGCGCGCGAGCACCTGACCGACGTCGTACGACTCCCGGAACTCCGGCGGGAAGATCGCCGACAAGTCGGACGCCGGGAAGCGGGGGGGCGCGGCGTGGGCGCCGTGGCGGTAGAAGGCGGCGCCGCTCGTAGGCAGGCGCTCGACCTCCTCGCGGATGAGGGCGATGGCGGCGTCGTCGTCGGGCACCCGCACGTCGGCGCAGCGCGACTGGTGCACGTGCACCTCGGGCCCGCCGATGTCGAGGCTGGTCAGCTTCTGGGACTTCGCGCCGCGGATCAGCGCGGCGCCCGCGATCACCATGTACGCGCTCTCGGTCATGATGACGCGGTCGCTGATGATGGGCATGTACCCACCACCGGCGATGCAGTCGCCGAACACGGCGGCGACCTGCGGCACGCCCGCCGCGGCGAGCTTGGCGTTGTACTTGAAGATGTGCCCGGCGCCGCGCGCACCCGCGAAGCTGCGGGACTGCTCCGGCAAGAACAACCCCGAACAGTCCACCAGGTACACGACCGGGAGCCGCAACCGCAGGCCGACCTGCTGTGCGCGCTCGATCTTCTCGGGCGACAGCGGCCACCAGGCGCCCGACGCCACCGTGTTGTCGTTGGCGATGACGACGACCCACCGCCCGCCGACCTGACCGAGGGCGGTCACGACGCCCGCGCCGGGCGCCTGCCGCCGGCTCCCTTCGAACGAACGCCCCCAGTTGACCAACGACCCGAACGGGAACACCTCCGAGCCGGGGTCCACGAGCCGGTCGATGCGCTCCCAGGTGGTGCGCTTGCCCTTCTCGCGCACACGGTCGGCGTACTCGGCGCCCCACCCGTCGCGGACCACGCCGAGCCGCTCGTCGAGCGCGCCGTCGAGCGCCGCCATGCGCGCAGCGTGGGCCGCCCGCTCCTTGGGGCCGAGCACGTCGACGAGCGCGTCGCCGACGGGGGACAGCAACAGGCGCGCCATCAGATCTCCTTGGACCGGAGGGCCGTTTCGAGGGAGGTGGTGTCGTAGACGCCGGTGCGGTACGGAGCCCAGTCGAGCAACCGCCGGTGCAACGCGAGGTTGGTCCGCACCCCTTCGACCTGGGTCTCGGCCAGCGCGTCGCGCGACCGGCGCAGGCAGTCCTCACGGTCGTCGCCCCGGACGAGCAGCTTGGCGACCATCGAGTCGTAGTTGGGCGGGATGCGGTCGCCGGGGCGCAGGTGCGTGTCGACGCGGACCCAGGGCGCGACGGGCCACCGCAGCGTGTGCACCACGCCAGGAGACGGCGCGAAGCCCGCGTCGGGATCCTCCGCGTTGATCCGGAACTCCATCACGTGCCCGCTCCGTGGGGGCGGCGTGCTGACCGGCAGGCGCTCGTTCGCGGCGACCCGGAGCTGCCACTCGACCAGGTCGACGCCGGTGAGCAGCTCGCTCACCCCGTGCTCGACCTGCAGGCGGGTGTTCATCTCCATGAAGTACAGTCGACCTTCGGGATCGAGCAGCATCTCGACGGTGCCGGCCCCGCGGTACCCGGCCCGGGCCATCGCGTCCGCCACCAGCGGCAGGACACGATCGCGCTCAGAGGCTGACAACCCGGGGCTCGGCCCCTCCTCGACCACCTTCTGATGACGGCGCTGCACCGAACACTCGCGCTCGCCCAGGTGCACGCACGTGCCCCACCGGTCGCCGACGAGCTGCACCTCGACATGCCGACCGTGATCAATGCGCTTCTCGAGGTACAAGCTGGCGTCTCCGAAGCCGGCCAGCGCCTCCGCCGCGGCGTCTTCGTAGGCGCGCGCGAGATCGGACGGGGTGTCGACGTGCCGCATCCCGCGCCCACCGCCACCGGACACCGCCTTGATCATGACGGGGTACCCTACCTCATCGGCGAGTCGCCGGGCCTCGTCGACCCCGGAGAGCGCCCCGTCGGAGCCGGGGATGACCGGGAGCCCCAGCGAGGCCATCACGCGACGCGCGACCACCTTGTCGCCCATCGCGCGAAGATGGCGCGGCTCGGGGCCGACGAACGTGACCCCGGCGGCCTCGCAGCGCGCCGCGAACCGGTCGTTCTCGGACAAGAAGCCCCACCCCGGGTGAACGGCCGCGCACCCGTGCTGCACCGCGACCTCGAGCAGCGCGTCGACGTCGAGGTACGACGCCGCGGCGCGGGCCGGGCCGATCGGCACGACGACGTCGACCTCGGCGAGCCACTGCTGGTCGATGTCGGCCGACGACGCGACGACGACCGTGCGGACGCCCATCCGCCGCGCCGTGCGCGCGACCCGCGCCGCGACCTCACCCCGGTTGGCGATCAACAAGGTCCGGAACATCCCGCCTCCGACGGTCCGAGCACGTAACCCCGCGCGGGTGCCCGTACCGGTCGGACCCGATACCATGCGGCGCCATGGATGGAACCCCGAACCAAACCGCGCGCGTGCTCGTCGTCGGGTGCGGCGCCATCGGCGGCAGCGTGCTCGCGCGACTCGTACGAGCCGGGCGCTGCTCCGTCGTCGGCACCACGACCAACGCCGAGATCGCGGACCGCCTGCGCGCACGCGGCGTCCGCGTAGACGGCGTCGACGGCGCGTTCGACGTGCCGATCACCGCTGAGCAGGTCTGGCTCGACGTCCCCGGGGCGCCCCCGCCCGAAGGCCCGTTCGACGCCGTGATCTTGGCGACCCAGCCGCCGCAGGTCGAGGAGGCAGCCCGCCGGGTCGTCGGCTCGCTCGCCCCCGACGGGCGCATCGTGGTGCTCCAGAACGGCTTGTGCGAGGAGCGGCTCGCGCGGTGGGCCGGCGCGGACCGCGTGGTCGGCGGCGTCGTCGCGTGGGGCGCGTCGATGGCGGAAGATGGCGCCTACACGCGCACGTCGACGGGCGGCTTCGTGCTGGGGCGCCTCGACGGGGACACCCACGAGCCGGCGCTCGCGCGGCTGGCCGAGCTGCTGTCGGCGGTCGGCCCCACGACCATCACGGACAACCTGCGCGGGGCGCGGTGGTCGAAGCTCGCGATCAACTGCGCGATCTCTACGCTCGGCACGATCGGCGGGGATCGCCTGGGCGCGCTGATGCGCCACGCGTTCGTGCGCCGGACCGCGCTGCACGTCATGACCGAGGTCGTACAGACCGCGCGGGCCGAAGGGGTGCGCCTCGAGAAGGTAGCAGGCACGCTCGATCTCGACTGGCTCGCGATCCCGGAGGGCATCGGCGTGGCGGGGTGGGCCGTGCGCCACGGGGCGCTGCTCGCGGTCGGCACACGGTACCGGAACCTGCGGTCGTCGATGCTGGCCGCGATCGAGCGCGGGCGGCCGCCGTCCGTCGACTTCCTGAACGGCGAGGTGGTCGCGCGCGCCGCGGCGCGCGGGGTGCCGGTCCCGTTCAACACCGCGGCCACGGACACGGTTCATCGCATCGCGCGCGGAGAGGCGCGGCCGTCCTTGAACACGTTGCGCGCCATGGCCATGGCCCTCGGCGTACCCTCGGCATGATCGGAGTCCGGATGCCCACCCTGCACCACATGACGCTGGCGCTCGCCGCCCTCCTCGCGCTCACGCTGGCGGCCCGCCCCGCGGCAGCGAAGGACGGCAGCGACGACGGGGCCGCCCCCGAGCACGCGAGCCGAACCTACTTCGGCATCGGAACCGGCCTCACCGCGCTGCCGTACGACTCCGAAGTCTCGCTGCAAGCCGGGATCCGAGTCAGCAACCACTTCTCGTTCGAGACGAACCTGCGCACCGAGGCGCTCTCGTTGATTTGGGCGGGCACGTGGTGGAACGTGCAGCTCGGGGTGCGGTTCGTCCCGACCGGGATCGACAAGCTCGTCCGCCCGACGTTCGCCATGAACTACGGCGGGGGCGGCCTGACCAACAAGTACACCACGGTCGGCAACCCGATCTACGAGGAAGAAGACGGCGTCCGCGTGCCGTACCCGACCAAGGTGACGTGGTCCCGCCACGCCTCGTACAGCCGCCTCGACCTCGAAGGCGGGGTGCGGTGGCAACGGCCCGGCCACGCCGCCAACGTGTCGGTCGTGCTCGGCGTGTACACCATCCCCGGCCAACGCGAGACCGACGAGTGGCTCGCGCGGGAGAAGCAGGGATTGGACCAGGAGCTCCTGGAGACGACCTTCCAGGGCGTCGACGGCGCCGGCTACTCCCACTGGTTCGACAAGGGCTACTCGACGGTGATGATCCGCGTGATCCTCGGCATGGACCTCATCTGACGCGCAGAACGTCGACGGTCTCGTCGGGCCACGCGCGGGACCCGGCCACGTCGACGTCGAAGCCGGCCGCGCGCAGCGCCCCCGGCCAGCCCGGCCCGCCGCCGTCCGTCGACGCGACGACCAGCGCGGCGCCGCCCGGCGCGAGGTGGTCCCGCAGCCCGGCGACGAACCGCTCGAACACACCAACCCCGCGCCACGCCCGCGCGTCGAGGCCGGGTGGTGGCGGCGCGTCGTCGAAGAACGGCGGATTGAACAGCACCAGATCAAAGCGCTCGCCGATCACGGGCACGAACAGGTCGCCTTCACGAGCGTCCACGGAGACACCCGCGAGCCACGCGTTGCCCCGAGCGGCGCCCACCGCGGCCGCGTTGACGTCCGTCGCGAGGACGGACGCGCCCCGCTTCGCCGCGGTGACGCCCGCCGCTCCCGCGCCGCAGCCGAGATCGAGCACCCGCTGACCGGGGCGCACCTCCGCACCGACGACCCGCGCCAACAGCGCGCCGCTCCGGAACCGCACCGGATCGAACACCCCCGGCGGGACGACGAACCACGCCCCCTCCACCTGGACGACCGCCCCGCGGCGGCCAGCGCCGGTGACGCGGTCGAACAACGCCCGAGCGCGCCGCGCGACGCCAGCGCTACTCGGCACCGTGCTCCTCCGGCGCCGCCTCCGTCGCGACGGGGCGCGGGTGCGCGCCCGCCCACGCGTCCTGGTGCATCGCCGTATCACCGAGGATCTCCGCGTACCGCGCCTGCTGGGACGCCGCAGACCGTCGGTCCAGCGCGCGCGACAACAGGCGTGCGGTCAACCACCCGGCCAACGCGAGGCCCACCACCAGCCCCACCGCCACCGTAGCCGCCACCGCGGAGACGATGAAGCGCGACAGCGCGTCGAGCGCGTTCAGCGCCGGCAACCCCGAGAAGAAGCCGAACCCCAGCGCCCACATCGGCACGACGGTGACCAGCCCGACGCCGACCACCAAGCGCAGCCAGCCGAAGGCGGTCTCGCCGACCGGCGCCTCGCCCCGCGCAGGCGCCTCGGTCACGGCGCGCCCACCGTCGACGCCGACGGGCGCCGCACCACCAGGAACCAGACGCCGAGCCCGAGCGCGAACAGCACGATCGACCCGTATTGGCCCGGCGTGAGCCCGAAGTACCGCGCGTCCGCCGTCTCGAGGTCGGTGTTGCGCAAGAAGTCGAGCCCGAACCGGACCGGAGCGTAAACAATGGGGAACAACGCTACGAAGTAGCCGGAAGGACGGTCCTTACGCGACAGGACCCAGAACAGCACGCACATGCCGAGCGTGTAGGCGGCCTCGTACAGCCCGAGCTCGTGGCGCAAGCCCGCCGCGAAGTGACCCGGTGGGAACTGCATCGCCAACGGGAAGTCGGTGAGGCGGCCGATGTGGTCGTGCACCGTGCCACAGCCGATCCGACCGAACAACCACCCGAACGGGAAGCCCCACGCCAATGCGTCGGCGTGTGGCCAGAACGCGCGCGGCCGGAGGTAGTTGAAGAACACGGCGGCGCCGATCACCGCGCCGAGGAACCCGCCCATCGACGAGAACCCCTCCCACACCTTGAGCAACGACATCACGCCTTCTTCGGCGAGCCGCTCCGGGTGGTACGCGAGCACGGTGACGATGTGCCCGAACAGGAACCCGGACAACACGACGAACACGGCGCCGTCGACGAGATCACGCACCTCGAGCCCGAGCCGCACCGCCCGCGAGCGGGCCATCTCGAGCCCGACGACGAACCCGATACAGACCAGCGTGGCCCACGGGTCGATCGGGATCTCGACCGATCCGACGTGGAACGTGTACACGCCGAGCTCGAAGAAGGGGATCGCAGCCAGCACCGGGCCTCCGTGCGCAGGACGTACCCGCTATCCGGGCCGCACGCCGGACGGCGCGACGTCTCCGGACAGGACCCGGTGGGTCACGCCGCCGTCGTCGCGCAGGAGCAGCGCGCCGTCGTGGTCGAGATCGACGGCGACGCCGACCCGCTCGCCGACCCGCACCCGACGACCGAGCGTGTGGGCGCGCGCGCGCCACCGATCGAGCACACGGCCAGGCCCGCCGGGGGCCGCGAGCGCGGCGACGTCGGACAACAAGCGGGCCCGGATTGCGGCGACGAGCCACGTTCGCGGCGGGGCCGCCACCACATCGGCGACGCACGCCGCGCCGTCGATCGGCGGCCGACTCCCGAGGTTGAGCCCGATCCCGACGATCACCCGCCCCGCGAGCACGTCCGCTTCGGCCAGGATCCCGCCGAGCTTCCCGCCGTCGGCGGTCACGAGGTCGTTCGGCCACTTCAGCTTCACCGGGTCGCCGAGCGCGTCGGCGATCGACACCCCGGCGACGAGGCCGATCAGCGGCCACGTCGGGGGCGGGAGCGTGGGGGTGAGCAGGATCGACATCGCGAGGCCGTCCGGCTGGGTGATCCACGCCCGCCCGAGCCGCCCCCGCCCCGCCGACTGCGCCAACGCGACCACCACCGCGCCCTCCGCGGCGTCGGACCACGCGGCGAGATCGGCGTTGGTCGACCCCGTCTCGCCGACGACCCGCACGCCGTCGGGCCAGACCTCGCTCATCCGGTCGGCGACAGGTCGAGCGAGAGGTCCACCCACCGCGCCTGATGGATGAGCCCGCCGGCGCTCACCACGTCGAGGCCGAGGTGCCGGATGGCGGCGATGCGGGTGGGGTTCATGTTGCCGCTCGCTTCGACGACGACCCGCGGGCGCACCGCGCGCACCCGCGCGACCGCGGCGGCGAGGCCGGCGTCGTCCATGTTGTCGAGCAGCACCGCGTCGGCGCCGGCGGCGAGCGCCTCGTCGAGCTGCTGAAGGTCCGTCACCTCGACCTGCACCCGCACGAGGTGGTGCACGCCCGCGCGGGCCCGCTGCACCGCGGTTGTGACGCCGCCCGCGGCGACCAGGT
>CAIUDO010000587.1 GCA_903897935.1 uncultured Pseudomonadota bacterium | reverse complement strand
CCGCCCTTCATCGCGGTGACGGCGTCCTCGACCGACCCGTACCCCGTCATCACGATCACCGGCGTATCAGGCCAGGAAGCGCGGATGCTGCCGAGCAGCGCGATGCCGGTCTCGCCCGGCATACGCACGTCGGTGAGCACGAGGTCGAACGCGGCCTCGTGCAGCAGCGCGAGCGCCTCCTCGGACGACGTCGCGAGCGTGACGTCCAGGCCCCCTTTCGACAAGTTGACGGACAACGCGGATCGTACCGCGCGGTCGTCGTCGACGACGAGCACGCGCGCGCGGTGGACGCTCACGGGGCAACTCCAAGGTCGACCAGCTCAGGGGCAAGGTACAACGCGCCTTCGTCGGCGAGCCGCGACCACACGGAGACCGCCCGAAGCGCGTCGGGCACGGTGAGCGGCGGGGGCGCCGGGTTCGGCGGGCTCAGCGCCGCGCCCAGGGTGGCGCGGGCCTCCCCCGCGGTGAGGCGATCGATGACACGCCCGCGCGACGAGTACGACACGAGCGTGATCTCCCGCGTGGCGGGCACTCCGGCGCGCTCGCGGGCGTCTTGCACTGCGTCCTGGAGGCCGCCGAGCGCGTCGATCAGGCCGATCTCCTTCGCGCGCGCGCCCGACCACACGCGGCCGCGTGCGACCGCCTCGACCGCCACGGGGTCCATCGCGCGCCCCTCCGCCACGCGCTCCTTGAACTGGAGGTAGAACGCTGCGATCTGGCGATCCATGCGCTCGCGCTCGACCGCGTCCCACGGGTGGAGGCCATCGATCCCTGCGGCGCGCCCGCGCGTGAGGGTCGTGCTGGTGACCCCGAGCCGGTCGAGCAGGGGATCGAACGTCAGGTGGGTGCCGTAGACGCCGATCGAGCCGGTGATCGTGGTGGGCTCCGCCCAGATCGCGTCGGCCCCTGCGGCGACGTAGTAGCCGCCGCTGGCTGCGACGCCGCCCATCGAGACGACGACCGGCTTCTGCTCACGCAGCAGCGCGACCGCACGGTGGATCTCTTCGGACGCGAACACCGACCCGCCGGGGCTGTCCACGCGCAGCACAACCGCGCGGATCTGGGGATCTTCCGACGCGTCGAGCAGGTGCTCCACGACCGTCGACGACCCGGTCACCGGTCCCGACAATAGCCCGCCTGGGCTCGACGGCCCGGACACGATCGGGCCCTCGATGTACACGACGCCGATCTGGGTCGGTGACTCCCATGGAGATACGCCGAGGGTGGCGCGCTTCTGGATGTCGTACGGGTGCACGTCGGCGAGCGCGACGCGGTCTACCAGCTCGTCCATCTGATCGGGCCACGCGAGGGCGTCGACCAGGCCGGCAGCGCGTGCGTCGCGCGGCAGCCACGGGCCCGCGTCGACCCACCCGGCCGCGGTAGCGTCGTCGACGTCGCGCCCCGACGCGATGGCTCCGACCAGCGCGGCCCATTGGTCGTCGAGCAGCGCGCCCTCTTGTTCCAGCGAGGCCGCGCTCGGCTCGTGGGCGCCGAGCTGATCGGGCGCCGTCTTGTACTCCGATCGGGCGACGGCCTCGGGGACCACACCGACCAGGTCGAGCAGGCCCCGCAGGTGGGTCACCTCGCGCGACAGCCCGGTCAGCGCGAGCGGCTGCGAAGGGTGCAGCACGATGGTGCTGGCTGCCGTCGCGACGAAGTAGTCTCGCGTGGTCGCGCTCGCGTGCAGGTAGACGACCACGCGCGTGCCGCGCTGCTCCAGCGCCTCGATGCGGTGGCGGACCTCCTCGCACAGCGCCCACGGGAGGTCGGCCCCGCCGATGCGCACCACCACCACGCGGGTCGCGTTGTCGGCTTCCATGGAGCGCAACAGCTCGAGCGTGTCCAACCAGCTCGGCGGGGTCGCCTCCAGGAAGCCGCCCGTCGGCAGGTACTGCGGCGGGGAGGTCAGGGACAACACGGGGACCCGGCGCCGGCTGCGGAACGCCGACTCGTCCGGCTCGTCCGTCCCGATGATGGCGGTCGCGCCGATGTCGTCGAGGGACGGCGCCGCGCCGGGCGAGCTCACGCCGTGAACCGTGGCGCCGAGCCCGCGCACGTACAGCTCGGCGCCGATGCCCCACGCGACCTGGGGCGCGGCGGCCGACGCGTCACGCACCGACTCGATGTGGCTGCGCAGGAACAAACCTTCGACTGGCCGAATCCGGCCAGAGAGCCTCAGCGCCTCTCGCTCGGGCAGCACCGTTACGCCGGCGTCGTCTACCGAGCTGAACTGGTGCGTCCAATCGAAGCCCAGCGTCGCCACGCGGCCGAGGGGCCTCAAGGCGAAGCCGGCCGCGGACCGCGCGGGCGAGCGTAACGACGCTGATCCGACGTTCTGCGCCACCGCCGACGCGCCGAACCACGGCAGCGGCCTCCAGCTCGCGCCCAGATCGTACGCCATGTAGTTCTGACCGTCGTCGACGAGGTGCCAGCCGAGGCGAACGCCGAGCGCCACGCGCCGCGGCAGCTCGATGCCGGTCGCGTAGTCGAGCGACCAGTCGCCGCCTTCAGGCAACATGACGTGGTGCACACCCACGGCGAGCGCGCCGACGCCGCCCGTGCCTGCGATCGACGTCGGCGCCGTGCTGGTGTCGTGGCTCACGAGCAGCGCATAGCGAGGATCCGGGTCATACGCCATGTTTGCGGGATTGACCCACAACGCTCCAGGCCCCGCCTCGGTCGCGATGCCCGCAGACGGAACGACCGGACGGTCCGTGCTTACCGCTTGCCCCGCCGCGACGACGGCGACCGCTGCCAGCGGGAGACCCATTCGTCCTGCTCCATGCGCCCGCGGGCGTCGCGACAACGTCGCACGTCGGGCCGGTGCCCGGCAAGTGCCGGCAGCGTCGCGCTGCGGCGAAATCTGGAATAGGATGCCGAGGATGCAGGTCCTCGTGCGAGGGCCTTTCCCTCCGCGCTTGTCCGGACGCTCCCCGCGGTCCACCGGTCCGGCGCACCCTTCACCACCAAGGGACCCGTTCATGCGCCTCCAAGCCCCCAGTTTCGTAGGACGAACCGTTGCTCGTGTGGTGACCACCGCGCTCGCCGTCGTGGTGGCGCTGGCGTTCGCGCGGCCGGCTCCCGCGCAAGACGCACCGGCGCCCGCGCCGATCGTGTCCGCCGACCCGGCGCTCGAGGCCGCCCTCGCGCCGATCGTACAGGACCGGTCGTTGCGAGGCACCGACGTCGGCGTCCACCTGGTGCGCGTGAGCGACGGCGCGACGGTGTTCGCGCAGGCCGCCGACACGCTGATGCTGCCGGCCTCCACCATGAAGGTCGTCACCGCGGCAGCGGCGCTGGACGCGCTCGGGCCCTCGTACCGGTTCACGACCGAGCTGCTGCACGAAGAAGACATCGACGCTGCGGGCGTGCTCCACGGCAACCTGTACGTCAAAGGCGGCGGAGATCCTACGCTCGTCTTGCAGGACCTGTGGAAGATCGTCTACGATCTCAAGACGCACGGAGTGACGCGCATCGAGGGCGACGTGGTGTTCGACGAGTCGTTGTTCGGGACCGATCACCGGCTCGTCGGGTGGGACAAGGCCTCGGACATCGAGAACGGGCCTAGCTACTTCACGCCACTGTCGGCATTGAGCTTGAACTACAACACGATCGCGCTCGTCACCGGGCCCGGCGTCGAAGCCGGCAAGCCGGTGCGCGCCGAGCTCGAGACGCCGGTGGGCGACCTGTACGAGATTGACAACCAGGCCGTCACCGGCGCAGCCGGCACGCGGCGCAACGTGCAGGTAGAGCGCGAGATCGACGGCCAGAAGATGAAGTTCGTGCTGACCGGATCGATCCCGATCGACGGTGAGGTGGACCTCGACTACCGCGCCGTGCCCGACCCGACGGCCTACTTCATCGCGGCGTTCCGACAGCTCGCGCGGGAGCGTGGCGTCACGGTGGCGGGTCGGTGGCGATTGGGCAACGCCCCGCGTGACGCCGAGCTGCTGCTGCGGCACCGGTCGGCGCCGCTCGCCGTCGTCCTGATGGACATGAACAAGTACTCGAACAACCACTACGCGGAGCAGGTGCTGCGGGTCCTGGGCGCCGAGGTTCACGGCGTCCCGGGCACGACGGAGAGCGGCATCCAGGTGGTCGACGCGTACCTTTCGGGCCTCGGCCTCGACGCGAGCACCCGCGTGCTGGTCAACGGCAGCGGGTTGTCGCGCGGGCTGATGCTCACGCCCGCCACGCTGACCCGCGTACTGGTCGACATGGCCGGAGACTGGTCGGTCGGTCACGAGTTCGCCGCCTCCCTGGCGATCGCTGGGCGCGACGGCACGCTGTGGCGTCGAGTCCGCGAAGATCCAGGTCGCTTGCGCGGAAAGACCGGCACCCTCGACGGCGTGCACGGCCTCTGCGGCTACGTCACCGGGACACACGGTGACCTCTACGCGTTCGCGTTCCTCGTCAACGACGTCTCCGGCACGTCCTCGCCGATCAAGCGCGTGCACGACCGTTTCGTGCGCGAGGTGATGGGCTCGGGCGTCGAGGAGGCGGCGGTCGCGTCGGGTGACGACGAGTGAGGGTCATGGCGGCGCCAAATCACCGGCGTTATGCACGTCCCAGCGAGCCGACGGCTACGCGTGCAACTGGCCGTTTCCCGTGTTTGGTCGTTGCCTCCGGGCATCGTGAGTTGGGAGCCTTCGATGATCGAGCGGTGTCGGGAAGTCGCGATGG
>CAIUDO010000586.1 GCA_903897935.1 uncultured Pseudomonadota bacterium | reverse complement strand
CCTGCGCCCGCCGCACGCCGGCGACGACCCGCTCACGGATAAGATCCCGTTCCAGCTCCGAGATCGCCGAGATGATCGTGAACATCGCCTTGCCCATCGGCGACGACGTGTCGACTTGCTCGCGCAAGCTCACGAACGACACGTTGAGCCCGCGGAACTCCTCCATCGCCACCAGAAGGTGCCGGGTGTCCCTCGCGAAGCGGTCGAACCGCCACACCGCCACCACGTCCAGCCGCCCCGCCCGGGCCGCCTCCATCATCCGGTCCAGCGCAGGCCGGCGGTCCTTGGCGCCCGACACGCCCTCGTCCACGAATTCAGTCGCGACCCAGCGGCGCTGCGCCGCCACCTGCCGCAGCTCGTCGAGCTGGAGCCCGACGTCCTGCCCGTGCCCCGACGTCGACACCCGGGCGTACAGCGCCGCCCGCACCTCCTTCGTCATGGCGCTCCTCCCACGTTCTTGCGCGACAACGCCCCCGCCAGGAGACCGCGCAACGTCTCCCGGTGCCGCGAGACGAACCCGTCGACGTACGCCGCGTCTACGCCCGCCGGCGGCCGCGCCCGCAGCGCGACCAACGCCTGGTCGAGCATCCGTCCCGCCGGGTCGGCCGCGCACGTCCCGCAGCACCCGTCGCACGACGCCCGCACCCGCGCGCTCTCCGCCAACGCGTCCGCGAGCTCCGCGCGCGCCGCGGCAAGCTCCGCCTCCAGGCGCGCCACCTCGCCGGACCGACGAGCATGTTCGTTCCGTGTTTCTCGCGCCTTGGCGAGCTGCCGCTCCAACGACGCGATCCGTTTCTGGTCCGGCGTCGGCTTGACCGGCAACCCGAGCACCCGCTGCACCAACACCGCCAACGCCGGCAGCAGGTGGCCGGTCGCCGCCCCGAGGTCCTCGCGAGCAACCACGAACTCTTCGCTGTGGCCCGCGCCCATCCTGCCGTCGGCGTGCGTCAGCTCGTGGCACGCCAGCCCGTGCAGGAACGCCGCCACCGCCATCGGCCGCTCCCGGTGCGCCTTGAGCACCTCCTCGAACCGGTCGGGGTGCACGTAGATGACCAGCGCCCCCGTCGCCGACTTCGACGTGAGCCCGACCACCTCGTCGTCCAACACGAACCCTGGCTTGAACCTGCGCTTGATCCGGGCCTCCGTCGCGACCAGCCGCAACGCCGCGTCCCAGGCGGTCAAGTGCGGGATCCAGCGCGCGAACCCCTTCCGGAAGCGGGCCGCCTTCTGCCGGTCGTACCGGACCTTCGAGATGCGCAGCCCGGCGAGGCGCCCGAACGGGCTGGGGCGCCGACCGCCGGGCGCGTTCGCCAGCACCGCGTCGGCCTGACGCAACAGGGTCGCCGCCGCGATCAACCCCCCGCCGCCGGGCTCGAGCGCGCGGTCGGCGGCCTCCGCGACGGCGTCCTCCAGCACCCGCGCGTCGTGCGCGCTCAACGGCCCGTCGGTCACGCGGGCGAGCACCCGGACGACGTCGGCCGAGCCGCCACCGAGCAGCACGCGGAGCGCGTCGGGTGGCTCCGCGGTCGGGCCGTCGTCGACGCTCGGCACTGCCGGTCCCGCCGCGCCGACGTCCTTCGCGCGCTCCTTGTAGAACGCGGCGATGCCGCCGGCGGCCTCGGCGAGCGCCTTCTGGAAGTCCTCGTCGGCGAACGCCTCCGCGGTGCGCGCGCCGATCGCGATCGCCCCGTCGCGTTCCCCGTCATCGGCGGAGTCGGGGTCGAACACCTCGTCGTCGTGACGGGCCGCCGCCTCGTTCTCGCGCTCCACCTGGTCGACCAGCTCGCGAAACGCCCACCGCGCGTGGTCCTGCAGCGCGTCGCGCGCGGCGTTGAACGGGTAGCCGGTGGCGCCTGGACGCAGGGTGGTCACGAGGTCGATGACGACGTCGGCCTTCAGGGCGCCGCGCTGGCTCGGCACGCGGAACTGCACGAGGCCACCGAGGCGAAGCACGTACGCACCGCGGTTGTCGCCCGGCGGACGCCGGTAGAGCTTCACGGTCGCGGCCGTCCCCGGTCCCCACGAGCCCGCGTCGACCTTCGAGCCCCCGCGCCGGCTGAACTCGGGGACGACCGTCCGTCCGTCGAGCGCCAACGTGACGCCGGGCAGGTCGTTGGCGGCCAACAGGTCGCGCAGTCGGTCGTCGAGCACGATCCAAGCTCGCCGGACCGGATCCCAGGCCTGCTCGAAGCGGTCGGGGACGTCCCGGATGAGGATGCGACACCCCTGGAGGTAGGGCGCGTCGTAGATCAGGACGTCGCGGTCGAATCCTTCGCTGACGGCGCGGTTGTCGCGGGTGTGGATCTCCCAGGTGAAGGACTGGCTCAGGCCCAGGATCACGGCCTTGGCGACGCCGAAGCCTCCGGCCGCCTCCTCGCTGTCGCCGGCGTCGCGCTTGCCGCTCTCGCCCAGGGACAGGAAGCGGGTGAGCAGCGTCTCGGCGTCCATGCCGATCCCGTTGTCCTCCCAGGTCAGGGTGCGGGCGTTCATGTCCCACGCTACCGAGAACCGGCCCTCGCCGGCGCGGGTCTTGCGCGCCCGGATGCCGGCTTTGATGCCGTCGATAGCGTTCTGAAGGGCCTCGCGGGTGGCGATGACGGGGAGGTCCCCCGACGTGTACAAGGACGTGGTCAGGAAGTTCCACAGGCGGCCCGCGTTGGCGCCGGCGCGCCCCGACGCCTTGGGCTGGAGCGCCTCGATGACCTCGGCACGCCCGCCGAGCGCCTGACGCAAGCCGGCGCGATCGAGGGTGACGGTCGCGCGGGCGCGCGGGTGAGCGGGCAGGGCCTCGCAGCCACAAGGTGGGTTCATGCTGCGCTCCGAAGGGCGTTGGTGAGGTCGTCGAGGTCGACGCCCGCGGCGAGCAGCGACCGCAGGGCGCGGTCGCTGGCGACGACCGAGCGCGCGACCGCCTCGGCGAGCGCGGGGGGCACGGCGTTGCCGACCTGGCGGTACTGCTCCTCGCGGGTGCCCTGGAGCGGCCAGTCGTCGGGCAGCCCCTGGAGGACGAGCCCCTCGACGACGTCGACGCGGCGGACGCCGGCGACGAGGAACGCCGCGTCGCTCGCGCGGTCGGGGCCCCCGTTGAACGACCAGTCGGGGGCGTGGGCGCGCGTGCCCTTCACCTCGGTGGTGGTGACGGTCGGCGCGGGACGATCGGCGCGCCAGGGCTCGGCGCACGCGCGTCCGTGGGTGCCGTCGCACGGGTAGCAGGCGCGGTGATCGCAGGCGTCGTCGGCGAGCAGGCTGTCGCCGACGGCGTCGCGGAGGGTGCGCCACGGCACGAGGGACGTCCCGTGCGTTGGCGTTGGGGCCGGGATCGGGACGGGGCCGCCCCACAAGAAGACGCGCCGCCGATGCTGGGGAACGCCGAAGTCCGCGGCGTCGAGCCGCCACGCCCCGCTGAACGCGAACCGCGCGGAGACTGCGGGCACGATCTGGTGCTCCCACGCGCAGCCCGCGCAGCCCGCTCCATCGCGACGGCACCGGTCGACGTGGTAGGTCCAACCCAGCACGTTCTCGGCGAGGAACCACGTGGGCCGCACGGCGTCGAGCGCGGCGAACGTCCACGGCCATCCGTCGCGAGGGTCGCGGTCGGCTTGGCGGCTGCCCGCGGTCGAGCCCGGCTGGCACGGGGG
>CAIUDO010000585.1 GCA_903897935.1 uncultured Pseudomonadota bacterium | reverse complement strand
GTGCTCGGGCTGCTGCGGAACCTGCTGAACCTGAACAACGTGCAGTCCTTCTGGCAGCAGGTCCTCATCGGCGTGATCATCATCGGCGTCGTCGCCTTCGACGTCGTCCGCCGCCGGCTGACGACCGCAGGCTGAGGGAACGCGCCCCGCGCCCCGGCCCGTGGCGCGTGCGATCGTCGCCGGACCGTCTCGACAGGTCCGCCCGGGGCGCGTACGATGGCCCGCGTCCCGGCACGGTGCCGGGCGATGATGGAGGAGCGATGAACCGCTCGCAGATGCTCGTGATCGGCGCGACCGCGGCCCTGGCCGTCGCGGCCGTTGCGCCCGTGGCCGCCCAGGACACCATGGATCCGGGCGCCGCCGCAGGCAAGAAGCTCATCGTCAACATGAAGGGCCCCGGCGCCGGCAACCCGTTCTGGGCCGCCGTCGAGAAGGGCGCCCTCGAGACCGCCGCGGCCTGGGGCCTCGACGTCTCGGTGATGTCGCCGCCGGCCGAGTCCGACGTCCAGTCGCAGATCGCGCAGATCGAGGATGCGATCGCCCAGGGCGTCGCGGGCATCGCGCTCGCGCCGACCGACCCGGCCGCGCTCGCGCCGGTCGTCGAGGAGGCCCGCGCGCAGGGCGTGCAGGTCGTCTTCATCGACACGATGGGCTCGAACGAGGGCGTGACGTTCATCGGCACGGACAACATGGCCGGTGCCGCGCTCGCCGCGCAGTACCTGTGCGACGCGCTCGAGGATGGCGAGCAGGTCGCGATCCTCCAGGGGATCATCACCCAGAGCACGGGCCAGGCCCGCGCCACGGGCTCGCACGACGGCCTCGCCGCCTGCGCGCTCGAGATCGTCTCCGAGATCCCGGCCGACTGGGATACCGCGAAGGCCCAGCAGGCGGTCGAGGACATCCTCACGGCCTACCCGGAGCTCGACGGCATCTTCGCCTCGAACGACAACATGGCCCTCGGCGCGGTCGAGGCCGTCAAGCAGGCGGGCCTCCTCGACGCGATCACGATCGTCGGCTTCGACGCCAACCCGAACGCCGCTGACGCGGTGCTCACGGGCGAGCTCGAGGCGACCATCGCCCAGGCCCCGTACAACATGGGCAAGTTCGGCGTCGAGAGCCTCGTCAAGCTCATCAACGGCGAGATGCTCGACCCGGTCGTTGACACGGGCACCGTCCTCGTCGACCTCGCGAACGCGGTCGACTTCGACAGCAACCCGGACAACGACGCCGAGAACGACTGACCTCGTTCCACCGGTAGTTCCGGCGACGGCCGCGGGGTTCGCCCCGCGGCCGTTTCCTTTTCCCCGGCCCTCAGGCGGCGCCGACGGCGCGGTCGCCGCGCGTCCTGGCGGGATCGGCAGGGTCCGGGCCCGCAAGCCGCGCCGACAGCCGCGCGCGACGACGGACGAGGTCGCGTTCCACCAGGCGGTCGGGGCGGCCGGCGAGGCGGCGGCGCGCGGAGAGCGCGGCGGCACGCTCCGTCGCGGCCCAGGCTGCGGCCGGGTCATGGAGG
>CAIUDO010000584.1 GCA_903897935.1 uncultured Pseudomonadota bacterium | reverse complement strand
GCGGGCGTCGTCGGGGACCGGCTCGCCGTCGCGGTCGCCGCGCTGCCCGTCGTCGCGCTGCTGCAGCACGCGCTGGTCCGGCGGCTCGCTCCGATCGCGGCGCCGGGCACCACCCGGTGGTACGCGCGCGCGGTGAGCCTCGCGAGCGCGGCCCTCGTCCTGTCGGTCGTGTTCCCGGGCCTGATCCTCGCCGACGTCGCGATCGTCGGGGTCGCGTTCGGCGTGTGGCACGCCGGGACCCGCGTCCCCCCGCTGCCGTGGGCCGCCGTCGCGCTCGCCGGGTGGATCGCCGCGGTGCACACGGTCGTCGCGGGGGGCGGGCCGCTCGGCGACTACGCGCCCCTGGTCGGGGTGGCGTCCGCGGTGGCGCTCTGGCTCGACGCCACCCGGGCGCGCTGGCGGGGGGTCGCGCAGGTGCGGCCGAACGCCGCCCTCGGCGTGATCGCCGCGGCGCTCGCCGGCTCGGCGACGCTGCTGGCCCTGACGACGGCGGCGCCGTTGCCGGTCGGGATCCCCGCGCTGTTCGGGTCGGCGGTCGCTGGCGTGGTGCTGCTCGCCGCCGCGGGGTCCCTGCGTCGCCCGCCGCTGGTGCACGGCGGGCTCGCCGCGTTGCTCGTCGCGGTGCTGGCCGTGCCCGACGTGCTGCGGGTCATCGTCGCGCCGCTGCGCGCCGGCGCCGAGCAGGCCCTCGGGTACACGCAGGAGCCGCTGCCGCTGGCTTGGTACGCGCTGACGTTGGCGCCGTTCGTCGCCGTCGTCGGCGCGGGTGCGTGCAGCGTCGGGCGCTCGGAGCTGCGGCAGGCGTCGTCGTTGTCGCGGCACGCGCTCGGCTTCGCCGCGGCGTTGTCTGGGCTGCTGGTGCTCGCCGCCCACTCGCACCCCGCCGATCCGCGCCCCGCCGCGCTCGCTTTGCCGCTGTACGCGGCCGGGTGGGCGTGGTGGGCCCGGCGCGCCGGTCAACCGCGAAGGTTCGGCGCGCTGGTCGGGCTCGGGGCGATCGGGTCGGCGGTGAACCTCGGGCTGTGGGTTGCCCCCGGCGACGACGTCGCGGCGCTCGCGGCGCGTGCCGCCCTCGTCGCCGTCGCGGCGGTGGTCGTCGCGGCGCGCGGGCCGGTCGCCGCGCTCGGCTGGGCTGCTGCTGGCTCGGCGCTGGTGGTGGTCGGCGGGGTGGCGTGGCCGACGTGGGTGGGCCTGGCGGTCGCGTGGTGGGCGTTGTCCGGTCGCCTGGACGGACCGGCTGGGGGTTCGGTGCGCGCCGGCGCCGTCGCGTCGATCGGGGCTGCGGCCGGGACGCTGCTGTGGGGGGCCGATCCGTCGGTGATCGCGTGGGGGGCGATGGCGGTCGGGGTCGGACTGTCGGTGATCGCGGCGGCGCCGCGGCCGGACGAGCGGCGGTGGCATGGGGTGGCGGTGGGCGTCGGCGCGCACGTGGCCATGGTGGCGGCGGCCGGCGGGCGCCTGGTGCTCGACGACCCGCACCGCGCGCTGCTCGGGGTGGCCCTGCTCGGCTGCCTGGCGCTGTGGGCGTGGCGCACCCGCCACCCGGCGTACGGCGTCGCCATCGGCCTCGGGCTCGCTGAAGGGCCGGCTCGGCGCCTGCTCGATCTGCACGCCACCGCCGCGCTCGTCGCCGGCGCGGCCGCGGCGTGGGCGCCAGCGATGCTGGCCCGCGCGGCGCGGCCGACCTCGTGGTGGATCGACCCGATCGCGCGCCCGTCGTGGGGGGTCGGGGCGGCCGTCGCGGGGGTCGCGGGGGTGGTCGCAGCGGCGGGCGGTCCGCGGCCGGAGCTCGGGGTGATCCTGGTCGCGGCGGCGGCGGCGGCGG
>CAIUDO010000583.1 GCA_903897935.1 uncultured Pseudomonadota bacterium | reverse complement strand
GCTCGCGGTCGTCGAGGCCGCCCTGATGGTCGAGACGGGCTCGTACAAGGCCTACGACGCGCTCTGGGTGGTGAGCGCGAAGCCCGAGCACCAGCTCGACCGGGTGTGCGCGCGCGACGGCACCGACGAAGACACCGCCCGCCGGCTGATCGGCGCGCAGGCCCCCGCCGCCGACAAGGAGCGCGTCGCCACCCTGGTCCTGCGCAACGACGCGAGCCTCGCTGAGCTCGAGCGCGCCGTCGACGCCGCCGTCGCCGGTATCACCGGGCCCAGCTCGCCATCGCCTCCAGGCTCGGGTGGTGCGTGAGATCGGCGTGGATGGGGGTGAGCGTCGCGAAGCCTTGGTGCAGCAGCGCCGCGTCCGTCTCCCCCGCCGGCGCCTCGCCGAGCTTGTCGCCGCCGAGCCAATAGTAGGCCCGACCACGCGGATCCACACGCGCCTCGACCTTGTTGTCGTACTGCCGGATGCCTTGCGCCACCACGCGCAGCCCGCGGGTCGGCGCGTTCGGCACGTTCACGTTCAGGAGCAGACCCGGCGCGATTCGCTCCTCCAGCGCGCGCGCGACGACCTCGACCGCGATCGGCGCCGCGACGTCCCAGCGCCGCGGGCCGGGGCCGTGCTCGAGCGACACCGCGATCGACGGCACGCCGCCGAGCGCCGCCTCCATCGCGGCCGCCACGGTGCCCGAGTAGAAGACGTCGTGCCCGACGTTGGCGCCGTTGTTGATCCCGGAGACGACCAGTTCGGGCGGCTCGGGCAACAACGCGTGCAGCGCCAGGTACACACAATCGGCGGGCGTCCCGCTCACGCTCCACCAGCCGGGCCGGATCACGTCGGCGCGCAGCGGCTTGTGCAGCGTCAGCGTGTGGCCTTGCGCCGACCGCTCCCGATCGGGCGCCGCGACCATCACCGTGTGCCCCGCGCCCACCAACGCGGCGGCGAGCGCGGCGAGCCCGTGCGCGTGCACGCCGTCGTCGTTCGAGAGCAGGATCCGAGCCATGACGCCTCCCGGGGGGCACCCCTACCCGGCGCTGGATAGACGCACCATCACGAGGCCACCGATGCCGCAGCGCCCCTACGAGCTGTTCAACCGCGAGCTGTCGTGGCTCGCGTTCAACGCCCGCGTCTTGGAAGAGGCAGAAGACCCGTCGAACCCGCTGCTCGAGCGCCTCCGGTTCCTGACGATCTTCCACACGAACCTCGACGAGTTCTTCATGATCCGGGTCAGCGGCCTGCAGCAGCAGGTCGACGCCGGGACCGACATCCTGTCCGCCGATGGCCTCACGCCGCGCGCCCAGCTCGACGCGATCCACAAGGCAGTGGCGCCGCTCAAGGCCCGGGTGCACCGGTGCCTCACCGAAGACATCCTGCCCGCGCTGCGCAAGCACGGCGTCACCCTGTGCCACTACGGGGAGCTCACGCCCGACGAGCGGGCCAGGATGGACAAGTACTTCCACGACAACGTCTACCCGGTCCTCACGCCGCTGGCGGTCGACCCGACCCACCCGTTCCCGCTGATCAGCAACCTGTCGGTGAACCTCGGCGTCATGGTGCACGCGCCGACGGGCGAGAGCCGGTTCGCCCGGATCAAGGTGCCGGCCATGCTGCCGCGCTTGTTGTCGGTGGGGCTCGAGCGCACGATCCCGATCCCAGCTCGGCTGTTACCCCTCGAGGAGCTGGTCGCGGCGAACCTGTCCACCCTGTTCCCCGGCATGGAGCTCGGCACGTCGTGGGTGTTCCGGGTCACCCGCGACGCCGACTTCGAGATCGGAGAAGACGAAGCAGACGACCTGCTCGCGCAGATGGAGCGCAGCATCCAGCAGCGGCGGTTCGGGTCGGTCAGCCGGCTGGAGGTGCAGCGCGGGACACCGCCCGAGATCGTCGCCATCCTCGCCGAGGGGTTGGAGGTGAGCCACCAAGACGTCTACGAGGCGGACACCCCGCTCGCGTTGCCGACGTTCGGGGCGCGCCTCGTCGGCCTCGATCTGCCCGCGCTGCGCTGGCCCGCGTTCGTGGGGGGCCGCAACGAGGTGCTCCAGGACGGCATCTTCGAGACCCTACGCCGCCGCGACGTGCTGCTGCACCACCCGTTCGACGCGTTCGCCCCCGTGGTCGAGATGATCCGCGAGGCCGCGCACGACCCCGCGGTGTTGGCCATCAAGCAGACCCTGTACCGCACGAGCGGCGACTCCCCCATCATCCAGGCCCTGGTCGACGCCGCGATGAACGGCAAGCAGGTGGCGGTCGTCGTCGAGCTGAAGGCTCGGTTCGACGAAGCGAACAACATCGAGTGGGCGCGGCGGCTGGAGCGCGCGGGCGTGCACGTGGTCTACGGCATGACGGGCCTCAAGGTGCATTGCAAGCTGTTGATGATCGTGCGCGACGAAGACGGCACGCTCCGTCGGTACGCCCACATCGGCACCGGCAACTACAACCACGTC
>CAIUDO010000582.1 GCA_903897935.1 uncultured Pseudomonadota bacterium | reverse complement strand
TGACCGAGCCGTTCGCGAGGAGGGAGCGTGCTGGAGCACGTGACCGAGGAGCGACGTCGTCCTCGCGCGGGACCCGCCAGCGGGCGACGGGAGCAATGCCCTTCAGGCTGCTAGCAGCCTGACCTGTCGTCGAGCGCGTCGACCGCCCGCAGCGTGGCCCCCAAGCCTGCGTGCAGCGCGTCCATGGCCTCGTCGCCGACCTGCGCCCGCACGTCTCGCTCGACCCCGGCCAGCACGCCCAGCCCGTGCCGGATCGCGTCGACGCCGTGTGGGGTGAACACGACCCGCCGCGCGCGCCGGTCGCTCGGGTCCGGCTCGAGCGCCACCATGCCCTCGGCGACGAGCTCCTGGACGCGCTGGTGGGCGGCCTGCTTGCTGATGCCGAGCCGCGCCGCGAGGTCGACGATGCGGGTGCCCCCGAGGTCGATGTGCGGCAGCAGCGCCAACGTGCTCCGGGTCGCGACCACCCTGCCCGCCTCCGCGGTCAGCCGGGCGCGCGCCACCTCGTCGACGCGCCGCGCGACCCGAAGCAGGAGCTCGAACCGCGCCGCGCTCTTGGCCTCCGCGAGCACCCGCGCCGCCTCTGCGGGGTCGACGCTCACCCGGTCCCCTCGACCTCGAACCGCCAGTCCAACATCCGATCCCCCTCGAACACCGCCCACAACGCGAACGTGCGCCCGGCGAGCAGGTGCGGCAGCCAGATCGCGTCGTCGGCCCACATCTCGCCGTACGGCATCGCGTCTTGGTCGATCCACAGCGGGAACGCCTCGTCGGTCGTGACGGGCTCGCCTTCACACCCGTCCGCGACGAACACCTCGACGTGTAGCGCGAGGCCGTCGACGAACTGAAACGAGAGCTCGCCCCTCCGATCGAGCCCGGAGACGACCACCCCGACCTCCTCGTGCAGCTCGCGGACGCCACACTCCGCGGGCGACTCGCCCGGATCGAGCTTGCCTCCGGGCGCGTTGATCTTGCCGGCGCCGAGGCCGCGCCGCTTGCGGATCAGCAACCAGCTCCTGCCGCGCCGAACGAACACCAACGTGCTCCGCACCGCCGGCACCCACCGCGACCAGTCGACCTTCACCGAACCTCCGCCAGCACGCGCCCGTCGCCGCCGACCCGCCCCGGGAGGTCGAGCCCCTCGGCGAGCCCAACGATCGCGTCGTGCAGCTCGCTGCGCTCGACCCGCAGCCGGGCCAGCGTGACCCGGCGCCGCGACCGGGTGAGCCGCACCCGGACCGCGCGCAGGGTCTCTCCGAGCAGGCGTTGATAGCGCAGCGCCGCCATGCCGCCCACGATCGACGCCGCGACCACCAGGAGCGCGGCGAGGCCACGAAGCTCCGGCAAGATCGGCAAGACCGCCTCGAGCTGGGCGTGCAACCACCACGTCGCGACCCCCGCCGCCACCCACACCAGCGGGAACAACACCGCCCCGCCGAGCACGAGGATCGTCGCCTCGTCTTTGTCGTGCTTGGCGAACAGCCGCCGGGCGGCCATCAAAAGCAGCGCCGGGGGCCCGTCGACGACCAGCGCGACGAGCAACAATTGCGGGAGGAACAAGAACACCAGCGCCATCTGCGCGGCGAGCGACAGCGCGCGCACGGGCGAGCCCCAGCCGGTCGCGGCGTCGAGCTCGTGGTCGTCGAGGCCGAGGGCGCGCAGATCGGCGTCGTACTCCTCGAGCCGCGCGCGCAGCGCCGCGACCTGCTCCGGGTGCGTCGCGAGGCGCGCGTAGTAGCCCTTCCACACCCGCGCGAAGCCCAGCACACGCTCCGCCATGTTCGGCGCGCGCACGGTCGACCCGGCCCGGCGCACCCGCTCGGCGCGGACCAGCTTGCGGGCGCGGTGCATGAGGTGGTGAAGGTCCCAGTTCTCGGTCGCGCGCACGACCTCGTGGAGCACCCGCTCGATCTCCCCAGTCAACGCCTCGACCGGGCCGCGCGCTGGCTCCAGGCCGCCTGGGGGCGCCGTGAACGCCGCCGGGTCGACGGGCGGGTGGAACGCGACGAGCACCGGCGACCGGAAGCTCCGCTTGTCGTCGTAATGCAGGCCGACAGGCACGATCATCGGCTTGCCGGTGCCGCGCTCCATCGCGCGCAGCACGAGGCGCGCCGCGCCCGGCCGCAACTCGAGCAGGTGCGACGCGTCGTGGCTCGTGCCCTCCGGGAACAAGCAGGAGAAGCTGCCGTCCGCGACCGCGGTCGCCAGCGCGTCGACCGCCGCTTCGTTCGCCTGCCGGCGCGCCTCAGCGCTCCCGGACGCCTCTTGTGGCCGCTTGATCGGCACCGTGCCGAGCCCGCGCATCAGCCACCCGAGCAG
>CAIUDO010000581.1 GCA_903897935.1 uncultured Pseudomonadota bacterium | reverse complement strand
TGATCGCCCCGCGCCTGGTACGCGGCGACCGCCTCCGGCGCCGACGCCGCGCACCCCGCGAGCCCGATCATGGCAGGCCCGCCACCGCCTTTGTCCTTGGCGTCGACCTCGAACACCATCGCCGGGGCGCCGTCCCATCCGTTAGGATCGAGCGTCAGATCGGCGGTCCCGCCGTCCGGTGGGGTGACCGACCACCAGTTGGAGGCGACCGTCGACGGGGGCGCCTCGGTGACCAGCGCGCCGCCGGTCGCCCACTGCGGCTCGCGCGCCCACGCGCTGCGGTCGTACATGTGGTCGTGGTCGGTCCACCACAACACGTCGACGCCGAACCGCTCGGCCTCGCGGCCTTGAAAGCCGTACGTGGTGTCCCCTTCGCTGATCGGCCCGTGCAGGTGCATCTGCGCAGCGACGGTCGGCCCGGGGCGCGGCGCGGGAGGCGCGCTGTCGACCGGCGAAGGCTCCGGGACCGTACACGCCAGCAGCAGCGCGATCAGAACGCACCTCCCGTGGTCCACACCACCCGGGCGTCGCCGGGGCCCGGGGCGCGCAGGATCGAGCGCTCGCCGAACGCCCGCTGCGCGACGACCGGGCCGGCGATCCCGAGCGTAGCCCCCAGGATGCCGCCCGTGACGACGTCGGAGACGAAGTGCCGGCCGGCCTGCACGCGGTTGACGCCGACCCACGCGGTGCCCGTCGCCGCGATCCCGAACAGCGTGGCCTCGACGATCGGGTCGGGCGCGTCGGCGAAGAGCGCGTACGACGTGGCGTTGTAGAACAACGACGCGCCCGTCACCGAGGTGTGCCCCGACACGAAGCTGTGGTGATGACCCGCCTTCAGCCTATCTTCTTCGTCGCGGGCCGCGAACGCCTCGCTGTACGTGTACGGGCGCGGCCGCGACGACATCAGCTTGGTGCTGGTGGTGAGCGCGACGGCCCCCCCCCACGCGCCCGCCCACCCGAGCGCCGGCGCGACCGGCACGCCCTCGCCGTGCGGGATCGACCACCCGACGGCTTGAAGCGCCGATCCGAGCGTCGCGCCGAGCAGCACGGCGTCGCTGGTTCGTTTGGCGGCGCACGAGCCCCCGTCCGTGCACACGTCGAGGAACGGCGACCGGGCGTCCCACCCGGTCGTCGGCTGGCCCCAGCCGTCTCTTCGTTCGAGCGCGCCGTGTACGCACGGGACCGGCGGCTCTCCGGGCCGGCACAGCGGCAGATCGGCTTCGGAGGCCCAGACCGTCGACGCGAGCAGCACGAGCATGACCAACTCCGCGCGGCACAATGCCACACGCGCGGCGCCCGCGCGACCGATAGGACGTCGCAGGAGGTCGTGATGTGGTGGCCCCTGCTGGTCGCGTGCGCCCTACAACCGGCGCCGAACGAGCTCTCGCTCACCACCGAGAGCGGCTCGTTCGACGTTACGGTCGCCTTCGCCCCTGATCCGCCTGCCGTCGGCGAGGTGACGATGACGATGACCGTCGTCGACGTCGCGGGCGCCCCGGTCGACGCCACCGTCGCGGTCGACCCCTGGATGCCCGAACACAGCCACGGGGTCGCCGATCCGCCGGTCGTCACGTCGACGGAGCCGGGCGTCTACACGGCCACGTGGGTGTGCCCGATGGCGGGCGAGTGGCAGCTCACCATCGGCGTCGACGACGACCCGGCAGTGGCCGATGTCGCGTTCTACTGACCTCGCACCGCGTCTCGCCCGAGCGCTCGTCGCATCGCTGCTGCTGCTGTCGACGACGGACGCACGGGCGAGCGCCTGCTGCACGGGCACCACCACCACGCTGCCGACCCGCCTCGGCGCGTGTGAGCGGTTCTCGCTCGCCGCGGTCGCCGGGGCCGAGGCGTCGACCTCACGCTGGACGAGCGACGGCGCGGTCGCCGCGGCGTCGCCCGCCGAGGCGTCCGCGACGGGATCACTCGCCGCCGGGCTCCGCCTCCACCGGACCCTTCAGCTCGGTGTGGCGCTGCCCGTGCGCTACGGCTGGCGGACCGCGACGGGCCTGACCGACGCGGGCGGCGGCGTCGGCGACGTCCAGGTGCGAGCCTTGCTCGAGCCGGTCCAGACCTCCGGTCCGTCGCCGGTGGCCGTGCTCGGGATCGACGCGCCGACCGGGCGCGACTGGGCCCACGCGGACGGCCCCCTGCTCGCCGACGTCACGGGGCGCGGGCTCCTGCTCGCCACCGGCGGGGTCGGAGTCGAGCAGACGGGCGGCAAGATCCCCTGGTCGACCCTGGTCGATCTGTCGGCGGACGTCGAAGGCACCGTCCCGGCGCGGCTCGGCGTCGGCGGCTCGCTCGGGGTCGCGCTCGGGTCGGCGTGGAGCGTGTCCGGCGTCGCCCGCCACGAGCACGACCTCGCCGCGGACGGCACCGCACGCACCCGGGTCGGGGCGACCGTGGTGTACGGGGTGCCGGTCGCGTGGCGCACCTGGGCGGCGGTGACGACCGACCTGCCGGTGCCCGGTCTCGGCCGCGCCACCACGGCGCTGCTGGCCGGATCGCTCGGGTTCGCGTGGATCGGGTAGCGGGCTTGGCGCGTCTCCGCGGCGGGAAGTAGGCTGGTCGCCTTGCACGGCGGCGCGATGCCCGACCTCGACCCGAACGCCCTGTACCTGATCCCGCTCGGTGGGACGGGCGAGATCGGCATGAACCTCAACGTCTACGCGCACGACGGCAAGCTGCTGGTCGTCGACTGCGGGGTCATGTTCGGGCGCGACGGCCCGCACGACCAGTACGCCATCTTCCCGGACATTCGGTGGCTCGTCCCGCGCGCGCACCAGATCGTCGGCCTGCTGCTCACGCACGCCCACCAGGACCACCTGGGGGCCGTGCGCGACGTGTGGCCGGCCCTGCGCTGCCCGGTGTACGCGACGCGGTTCTGTGCCGAGATGCTCCGCGATCCGCTGCGGGAGGTCGGGCTCGAGCAGACGGTCCCCATCCGGGTGATCGACGAGCGCGCCCGCTTCGACATCGGGCCGTTCGCGATCGAGCGCATCCCGATGACCCACTCGATCGTCGAGATGGGCGCCGCGGTGATCCGCACCGCGGCCGGGACCGTCTTGCACACCGGCGACTTCAAGCTCGACGCGCACCCGGGCACCGGGCGTCGGACGGATATCGCGCGGTTCGAGGCGTTGGCGGCCGAGCACGTAGACGCGGTCGTCTGCGACTCCACGAACGCCGACGTCGCCGGCTGGACGCCCTCCGAGCGCGAGGCCGCCATCGGGCTCGACCGGGTGATCGGCGCCGCCCCGCAGCGCGTCGCGGTCACCTTGTTCTCGACCAACGTGGCCCGGGTGCGCGCCATCGCGCTCGCTGCCGAGAAGCACGGAAGGAGCTGCGTGCTTGTCGGGCGCTCCATCGAGCGCACCGTGCGCGCCGCGATCGCGTCCGGCTACCTCGACGACGTGCCGCCGTTCGTCGCGATGGGCGAGTTCGGCTACCTGCCGCGCGACCGGGTCGTCTTGTTGTGCACGGGCTCACAAGGCGAGCCGTTGGGGGCGCTCGCGAAGCTCGCCGCGAACACCCACCCCCGGGTGTACCTGGAGCGGGGCGACACCATCGTGTTCTCGTCGCGCCGCATCCCCGGCAACGAGCTGTTCGTCGAGAAGCTCGAGCGCCAGCTCGCGGAGCGGCGCATCAACATCGTGGCCACGGACGAGGTGCACGTCTCCGGCCACCCGTGCCGCGACGAGCTGACCGAGCTGTACCGGTGGGTGCAGCCGGCGGCCGTCGTCCCGGTGCACGGCACGCCCCCGAAGCTCGAAGCGCACGCCGCGTTGGCCGAGCAGCTCGGCGTGCGCGCGGCGCGGTGCTTCAACGGCGACGTGCTCCGGATCGCGCCCGGGCCCCCTACCGTCATCGACCGCGTGCCGACCGGGCGGATCAAGCGCCCGGAGTGACCCACCGGGGGGGCGGCCCGGCGTCGCATCGCCCCCCGACCGCCACCCTGGAGCCACCATGTTGTCCTGGATCCTCACACCCGCGTTCGCGGCCGATCCCGCATGGATGAGCCCTCCCGACCCGCTGGGCGCGATCCTCGACGCGCCCCCGTCGCCGAACACGCGCTGGTTGCCCGGCCCCGACGTCATGCTCGTCACCGAGCGTGACCGGTACCCGCCGATCGCGGTGCACGCCGCGCCGACCGTCGCGCTCGCTGGCCTCGTGATCGACCCGCGCACGGGCGCGCCCGCGCGCACGTCCGGGGCAACGTCTGCACGAATCGTCCCGTTATCAGGGAAGGAGCAAGTGATCCCGCTGCCGGACGGGCAAGACGCGTGGCACTTCGACCTGTCGCCGGACGGGCGCCGGCTCACGTTCACCACCCGCGGCGACGACGGCTTCTCGTTGTGGGTCGCCGACCTCGCGGACCCGAGCCACCCCCGGCAGATCGTCGGGCCGACGCTCCAGGTCGCGACCGGCGCCCCGTGCGCGTGGCTTCCCGGCGACGACGGCCTCGTGTGCACCCTGCGCGCGAACACCGGGCCCGCCCCCGAGCGCCCGCTCGCGGCGCCCGGGCCCCTGATCGAAGAGAGCATCGGCCGCAAGGCGCCGAGCCGCACCCTGCCGAACCTGCTGCAGGACCACCACGACGAGCTGCTGTTCGACCACCACCTC